>JAUVSX010000294.1 GCA_030596915.1 Chloroflexota bacterium
AGGTTGCCGTTCTGGTCGCTCGGGGCGGCCGCTGGCGCGGCGCCAGCGTAGCTCGGCGCGCTCCGCCCGCAGGCGGGCCTGCTCCGCGGCGTGCTCCGCGGCTCGCCCGGCCTCTCGCTCCGCGCGGCGCTGCAGTCCCACGTGGTCGATCCGACTCAAGGTCTCATCCACGCGCGCACCCACGTTGGCCATTGTGTCAGCGATCTGAGCCTCAATGTATGCGCCCAGACCCTCCAGGTCAGGACCGAAGCCGGTCGTGACCTCGTCGTCTTCTTCCGAGAGGCGCACGCGAACGGTACCGCCCACCTCGGCCTCGAGCGTCGCCTCGCCATCCCCGAGGACGCCCGTTATCTCCCCATCGCCCTCCTCCAGGATCAGGTCCGGCACGCGAGAGCGCACCCGGCCGCCAGCACGAAGCGTAAGGTGGAGATTGGCGTCCACAGGGACTAACAGCCGGAGACCTCCGCCAGCGTGGACTCGGTAGGCCGTCCCCGGGACGAAAGGCGGGCCAAGGCGAACATCAGCGCCAACTTGACTGGCGATGAGCCCTCCTTCCAGGCCATCGGCTTTCAGATCGCCGCCTGTCTTCTCCAAGGTGACTGAGCCGGCCACACCACGAACGCGCGCATCCGCCGCAATGGAGGCAGCACGGAGGTCGCCCCCCACACCGCGTGCGTTGACGTCACCTGCGATCGCACCCAGCACCGTCGAACCGACACCGCGCAAGACAACATCGCCGTGGACAGAATCCAGCTTCACCTGACCCCGCACGCCCCGGATCTTCACATCGCCGTGCGCGCTGTGGACGTTGAGGCTGCTCCCCGGGGGACACCCGACGATACAGTCGCCCTGAGCTGCAAACGAGAGCACATTCCCCTCTTCCTTGGTCTGCAGCTCGTCGGGCCCGTCGTTGACGCGCAGAGTGATGCGGCGGGTCTCAGACCCCCGGACGAGCAGATCGCCTGAGCACTCGGTGATTGTGATCGCCGGTGAGTCCGACGCCTCCAAAGTCCGTCTCAACATCTTTCCCTCCCGTGTGAATGCAGTTGATGCGAGAGCCCAGGACCGTGCAACAGGGCTTCAAGAGCCCTACAGCAAATCGAGCGCCTCTTCTGCTGAGATCTCGCGGCGAGCAAGCCGCCCCAGGACCTCTTCGCGCTCCGCGTCATCCGTCTTCCGATCCTCGCCCACCTCATAGCCGAGCCCCCGGATGACGTCTTCCAGCCGGCTCCGGACAGTGGGGTACGAGAGTCCCAGCTCCTCCTGCACGCGATTCAGTTTGCCCCGGGAGCGCAGGAAGACCTCGACGAAGTGGATTTGCTCGGGCGTGAGCTGGCCGAGGCGCCCCATCGTGAAGCGCCCCTCGAGCACAGTTCCGCAGTTGCGGCAGACCATCCCGGTGACAAGCAGTTGATCGTGGCAGACTGAGCATTCGGTTGGCACAGGGTACACGTCAGCCTCCGCAGTGAGAAAGTTAAGCGATATATGCAGAACTATAACATATGACTTAAGAATTGTCAAGCATATGCCAGCTTTTGTTCAACAATCCGCTGAGCAACTCATCTACCCGTGCCCAAACTCGCGACCAGCCCTGCGCTGCACCTCAACGAGCGGTCGCGATTATCCTCCCCCACGAGGCCGTCGCATCAATCACTCACGAGCGTGCCTGCACGCGGGCTGGCAGTTTGACAATCCGCCGCAGGCATGTACAATATGACCGCGGTCATTTTTGGTCTACGGTCATTGACAGGATGCATTGACAGAGTAGTGGACGAACAGCTCTCGCGCAGGGAACGCAAGAAGATTGAGACGCGCCAGCGGTTGATGACGGCTGCACTGCACCTGTTTCACGACCAGGGCTTCGACGACACGACGGTCGAGCAGATCACCGATTCCGCGGATGTCGCCAAGGGCACCTTCTTCAACTACTTCGAGACCAAGGAGTCTATCCTGCCTGCGGTGGCAGAATGGCGGATGCAGCGCATTGGGAAGCTCGTCTCCCCCGGCTCGGGAGCCCCAGCCAGCCCCGTCGCGCGCATCAAGCTGGTTCTGCGCCTGGTCGCCGAGGATCCCATCTCCGACCCGCGCTTGACTCGCCACCTGTTGGCCGCCGTACACCAAAGGGACCGCCGGCCTGCGCGCGCTCTGACGAGACTGCTTGCCGAGCAGGCCAAGGATGGCCAGGGCGCTGGCGAGATCCGTCGCGATCTGGACCCAGCATACGTTGGGGGCATGATCCGCTCCCTGTTCTTCCAGCAGATGCTGATGTGGCACTGCGGGCACCATCCGGGACCGCTGCCGGAGCTGCTTGACGCAATGGTGGATCTACTTATGGACGGAATTGCCGCTCCCGCGAGGATCCAGGTGCAATGAAGAGCCTTGGCCGCGCTCTCGCCTACTTGAAACGCCACTGGCTCATGGCGGCTGGCGCCCTCATCAGCCTGCTGATCGCTACGGCCAGCCGGCTGGTCATACCCCGCTTCACCCAGCGGATCATCGACGATGGGATAGCCACGGGGAGCATGCCGATCATTGTCAGATCGGCCGTCACTATGGTAGCGCTCGCCGCCGGGGGAGCCATCTTCACCTTCCTGCAGGGTATCCTGATGGCCCGGACCGCCCAGGGAGTTGCCTACGATCTGCGCAATGAACTCTATGCGAAGATCCAGTCACTCTCCTTCAGCTACCACGACCAGGCCCAGACCGGGCAACTACAGACGCGCGCCACTTCCGACGTGGATATGGTCCACCGGTTCGTGGGCATGGGGTTCGTGATGTTCCTCAGCGCGCTGCTGATGATGGCGGGCAGTATCACGTTCTTGTTCATGACCGACTGGCAGCTTGCGCTGATCGTCCTGGTACTCATACCGATCGTTTTCGGCCTTTTCGGCTTCTTCGCCGCCAAGGGCCGGCCCCTATTCAGCAAGATCCAGCAGCAGTTGGCCGTGCTCAACACGATTCTGCAGGAGAACCTCGTTGGTATGCGGGTCGTGAAGGCCTTCGTTCGCGAGGACTACGAAGCCCAGCGCTACGAGGAAGGCAACCTGCAGATGCTGAACCTCAATCTGGCGGTCGGGCGGATATTCTCGATTGCGTTCCCGCTCGTCTTCCTGCTGGCAAACCTGGCAAACCTGGCGATCTACTGGGCTGGCGGGTACCAGGCGATCGCGGGCCAGATAACGCTTGGGGGCCTCGTCGCATTCACCAGCTATATGATGATGGCCTTTTTCCCTATGTTGATGCTCGGCATGATTCTGGCGATGATCTCGCAGGCCGCAGCCTCGGCCGAGCGGGTCTTCGAGGTCCTCGATGCGCAGTCCGAGGTGGTCGAGAAGGGCGATGCAGTGGAGCTACCCACGATCGAGGGAGAGGTCAGGTTCGACCGAGTGGGCTTCCGCTACATCAGCAGCGGCGAGCCTGTGCTCGAAGATATCAGTTTCACAGCCGAGCCGGGCCAAACCATCGCGCTGCTAGGCGCGACAGGTTCCGGGAAGTCCACCATCGTTGCCCTCGTCCCACGCTTCTACGACGTGACCGAGGGGGCGATCACTTTGGATGGTCATGACGTGCGTGATGTCACGATGGAGTCCCTGCGACTGCAGATCGGGCTCGTGTTCCAGGAAACCACGCTCTTCTCCGGCACGATCCGGGAGAACATTGCCTTCGGACGACCCGATGCCCCGCTGGAGGCTATGCTCGCCGCTGCCCGGGCGGCGGAGGCCGACGACTTCATCCGGGCGTTCGCAGACGGATATGACACCCGGGTCGGGGAGCGCGGAGTGACGCTCTCGGGCGGGCAGAAGCAACGCATCGCCATCGCCCGGGCGCTTCTGATGGACCCGCGCATCCTGATTCTCGATGACGCGACCTCCAGCGTTGACTACGAAACCGAGTTGCGTATTCAGCGCGCCCTCGATCGGCTGATGGAGGGCAGGACCAGTTTCGTCATCGCGCAGCGCATTGCGACGGTGCTCAACGCCGATCAGATCCTCGTGCTCGACCAGGGAAGGATCGTGGCACGCGGCGTCCACGAGGAGCTCCTCAGGGACAGCCCCATCTACGCTGAGATCTACTCGTCCCAACTCCAGAGAGAGGAGGCGCTCTGATGTTTGGCGGCAGACACTTCCTAGCTCAGGAGACGAGCAAGGCGACGGATACGGGCCAGACCCTACGCCGCCTGATGCGATACTTCCGACCTTACGGGCGCCTACTTCTCGCGGCCGGGGTGCTGGTCGTGATCACGACTCTGCTGCGCCTTGCCTCACCGGCTCTGACCGGCGTTGCCGTCGACCAATTCATCGCGCCGAGTGGCCAGCCTATGCCTGGCTGGCTGGCCGCCATTCTGCCGGACGATGTCAGCCGCGTCGCCGGGTTGACCGTCACCATGCTGCTGTTGCTTGCGGTCTACCTGGCCAACTTCGCTGGCACCGCAGGGCAGTTCTACCTGATGACGATTGTGGGGCAACGCATCCTGTATGCGATGCGCACCGAGATACTGGAACGCGTCCTGCTCCTGTCGCTCCGTTTCTTCGACCAGCACGAGACTGGTGATCTGATGTCTCGCCTTGTCAGCGACACGGAGGTCATCAACCAGGTACTCACGGGCGGCATCACGCGCCTCGCGACCACAAGCCTCGCGCTAGTCGGTTACCCGATCGTGATGCTGATCATCAACTGGCGGTTGGCCCTGGTCAGCCTCACGGTCCTCCCGGTGATGATCGTGACCACGAGCCTATTCTCCAAGCGCGCCAGGACGGCCTTCCGTCGCACCCGCAAGACGATCGGGGAGGTCAGCGCCGAACTCCAGGAGAACATTGCTGCAGTCCGCGAGGTCCAGGCTTTCTCGCGCGAGGACGAGAACATCGCCGACTTCCAGACGGTCAACGCGGCCAACCGCGACGCCAACGTTGAGGCGGAATCGGTGCTGTCGGCATTCTCGCCCACGC
>JAUVSX010000264.1 GCA_030596915.1 Chloroflexota bacterium
AAGAAGACGACGAGGTCACGACCGGCTTCGGTCCTGACCTGGAGGGTCTGGGCGCATACATTGAGGCCCAGATCGCTGACACAATGGCCAATGTGGGTGCGCGCGTGGCTGAGACCTTGAGTCGGATCGACCACGTAGGACTGCAGCGCCGCGCGGAGCGAGAGGCCGAGCACGCTGTGCGGGAGGCAGAGCGGCGCGTGGTTCGGGAGGGCCGTGCCGCGGAGCAGGCCCGCCTGCGGGCGGAGCGCGCCGAGAGACGCTGGCGGCGTGCCAGCGGGCGCCCCGAGCGGTCAGAACGGCAACCTGTCTCCGATGAGGAGCGGCTTCACGTGCTTCGGCTGCTCGAGGTTGGCAAGATCAGCCCCGAGCAGGCCGCCGATCTCCTCTCCGCGCTCGATGGCAACTGAGGCCAGTTGGGGACGGCTGGGCAGCCCACGGGTCGCAGACCACGGCGGACGAACAAGGGAAATATGATGGCAGATAGCTCAGCCCCTGCGGATGCTGCTGGCTCCTGCGGCGCCAGTTCCCAGTGGCAACTGCCGTTCTTCTCAGTCTGGACCGGTCAGGCCTTCTCGCTGCTCGGCAGCGAGCTTGTCCAGTTTGCACTCGTCTGGTGGCTCACGAAGACGACCGATTCGGCGACCATCCTGGCGCTAGCAGCGATGATGGCCTACCTGCCGCAGGTGTTCGTCGGACCGTTCGCCGGGGCTCTGGTTGACCGCTGGAACCGGCGCGCTGTCATGATAGTGGCCGATGGGCTGATCGCCCTTGCCACGCTGGTTGCGGCGGCGCTTTTCGCGTTGGGAATTGTCCAGGTCTGGCACATATACGTGCTGATCCTGGTCCGAGCGGCGGGAGGGATATTCCACTGGCCCGCGATGAGCGCCTCGACGGCGCTGATGGTGCCGGAGAAGCACCTGGCCCGTGTGGCGGGACTGAACCAAGCCCTGTTCGGTGTTGTCGGTGTCGTCGCCCCTCCGCTGGGAGCGCTCCTGCTCGAGGTCCGTCCGCTGCGGGGAACGCTCGGCATTGACGTCGTGACGGCCCTTCTGGCTATCGCGCCGCTCCTGTTCGTGCGTATTCCGCAGCCGCAGCGGGCGGGTGGGCAGCAGGTCCGGACCTCGGTGCTTGCCGATATGCGCGAGGGCTTCCGCTACGTGTGGAGTTGGCCCGGGTTGGTTGGCATGATCGTGCTGGCGCTGGTTGTCAAGATCGCTCTGACGCCTGCCTTCTCTCTCGTCCCGCTGCTCGTGCGCCAGCACTTTGGGGGTGACGCTGCCCAGCTTGGCATCCTGGAGGCCGTTGGGGGCGCAGGTATGATCGTCGGAGGGGTGCTCCTGGGCGTGTGGGGTGGCTTCAAACGCAAGATCTACACGGCTATGGTAGGCGTCATTGTGCTCGGTATCGGGTTCCTTGTGCTGGGGATGACGCCGGCCAGTCTCTTCTGGCTGGGCGTTGCAACGTTCTTCGTCATTGGGCTGGTGATCCCGCTGATCGATGGTCCCACGATGGCCATTGTCCAGGGGACCGTCGCGCCAGAGATGCAAGGGCGCGTGCTAACCACGATGATGAGCCTGCTCTCGCTCACGTCACCCATCAGTCTGGCGGTCGCCGGCCCGGTGGCAGACTGGCTGGGGCTGAAGTCCTGGTACTTCCTGGCCGGGGCACTGTGCATCGTTGCGGGCGTCGCCGGGTTCGCGGTACCAGCGATTGTCAACATAGAGGAAAACGCCAACGGGGGCGCGACCGGCATCGAGAGGCTCGAGCTGGCCGAGGCGGAGGCCTAGCGCAAGCGCATAAGCGTCGACCACGGGGAACGCCCCGCCGCGTCACAGGAGCAGCGGCCCGAGCGCTCGCAACAGAGTCACATAGGAGACGCCGATGGATGACCAATTGGAGAGAGCGGAATCTGTTGAGCGAGGGGAGAATCGACTGAAGACACTTGAGTCGATCGAGCGCGGGGATATCAGTGTCGAGGAGGGGCTCCGGCGGCTGGGTGCGCCCGCCGGGGGTGCAGGTGCGCCCGGCGAAGCAGCCGCATCGCCTGACCCGCCGGCCCGGACGCCGCCGCAGCCCGTGGCTCGTCCTGTGCTGGTGCGGATTATCTCGCAGGCAGTATTCTGGACGGGCGTCGTTCTCGTGGTCGCTGGGGGCTTGCTTGTGTCTGCGGTCTATTCGTGGTCGATTCCACCTGGCTGGCAGATTCTGGGCTGGGTGCTATTTGGAGTCGGTGTCGTGGTGCTGGCAAGCGGGTGGTGGATGCGCACGGCGCGCTGGCTTTCGCTACGCATCAGGGAAGAGAAGGGCACGAAGATCAATCTCGCCTTCCCCATACCCTTTGGCCTGGTCTGCTGGGTCGTACGCATCGTTCAGCCGTTTGTCCGGCAACTGCGAGATGCGCCGGTCGATGAGTTGATACTGGGGTTTCGCGAGGCGTTGCGCGAAGGCGAGCCGCTGGTGATCGACGTTCACGACGAGGAAGACGGCGACCACGTGCAGATAACCTTCGTGTAGGAAGGAGACGGATAATGACAACGGCCGACGAACGGATCAAGGTACTCCAGATGCTCGAGGACGGCAAGATAAGCGCGGACGAGGCCGCTGCCCTGTTGCGGGCACTGGGCGGCTCGCAGCAACGCTTGCCCCAGCGTACCGAGAGGGTCTGGGACGAGGGGCGTCTCTTCCGTGTCCAGGTGACTGACCTGGATACCGGCGCCGCGAAGGTGAATGTTACGCTGCCGGTCAAGTTGATCGGCATGGGCCTGCGGATTGCCGAGCGATTCGCGCCGGAGGAAATGAGCGGCATCGACGTGCAGGAATTGGAGGACATGCTCGCGAGCGGCGCCATCGGCAAGCTCGTGGAGGTGACCGACGAGGAGGACCGCGAGCGGGTGGAGATCTACGTGGAGTAAACCTGCCTGCCTGTCTGTTTCCAGTGCGCGCCCGGTTGGCCTAGACCTGCGCTTGCGGCGTTTCGGTGATCCGGCTCAAGGCCCACGCGGCGTGCTCGCGCACGAGGGGCTCGGGATCGCGTAGTGCGCGGGTCAAGGCCCCTTCGGCCCGTCTATCCCCCCAGTTTCCCATCGCGACCGCGACGTTGCGCAGCAGGCCACGTCGCTTCGCCCGCGACACCGGAGATCGCGCAAAGCGTTCGATGAATCGGTGCTCGTCCAGCCCGAGCAGCTCTATCAGAGGAGGCGCTAGCTCGGCCTGTTCCGCCCCGGGGGCTGGCTCCGTCGTAGGCGTCGGACGCTTCTGCCACGGACACACGTCCTGGCACACGTCGCAGCCGAAGATGTGGTTGCCCATCAATGGGCGAAGGCTCGGCGGGATAGAACCTTTCAGCTCGATCGTCAGGTAGGAGATGCACCGCCGGGCGTCCAGCACGTAGGGGGCGACGAGCGCGCCCGTTGGACAAGCGTCCAGGCACCGCCGGCAGGCGCCACAGCCGCCTCCTGCGGGCTTCGCAGTTGGCGCCAGTTCCCGATCCACCAGGATCTCCCCCAGGAACAGCCACGACCCCAGTCCTGCGTTGATCAAGCAGGTGTTCTTCCCGATGAAGCCCAGGCCCGCCTGGACGGCATAGGCGCGCTCCAACACGGGTCCCGTACCCACATAGCTGCGACTCTTGACTTCGCCCCCCAGCTCCTCGCCCACATATCCTGCCAGTTCTACCAGTCGGGGTTCGATCACGTCGTGATAGTCGGCTCTGCGCGCGTACCTCGATATCACGCCACGACTTGGGTCTTGGCCCGCGCCGGCGGACGGCGGTCCGGCATCGTAGTTGAGAGCCACGCAGATGATTGAGCGGGCGTTTGGAAGGATCGCGGCCGGGTTCTCCCGCCGCACCACGCGATCGGGCCGCGCCATATAGCCCATTCGCCCGTGGTACCCGTTAGCCAGCCAGGTATGGTATGCGGGGAGCGTTGGGACCGGGGTGGCAGGGGCGATGCCGGCGAGATCGAACCCGAGTTCCAGCGCGTGGGCGCAGATTCGATCCGACGGTGTCATTCGCTACGCGAGCCAGCGCCGGAACCAGGCGCTGGCCAGTTCGGTGTCATATTCGTGGCCCAGGTCAACTGGCTCAACCAGCCTGACGTTGTTCGGGACGCCCAGCGCGCGATAGACGTGCTGGGCGACGGTGAAGCTCTCCCTGGCTGCCTCGGGATGTGTAAGGGGGTCGCGCAGACCGTTGGCGAAGAGCGCCGGGCGGGGAGCGATCAGGGCAGCAACGTCTCCCATCTCGGCGTCGCGGAGGATGCCGGGGATGTCATTGCAGGGGCAATGCTCCACATCCAGGCAGACGAGCGCGTACTTGCTGAGGTAGCTGTTGATCATCGCGGCCCGCACCCTGTCGTCCAGTGCCGCGAGGTACATCGTAAGGGCTCCACCCGCGCCAATGCCAGTTGCTCCAATGCGATCGGCGTCGACATCCGGACGGGTCATGAGGTAGTCGATGACGCGCATCCCATCCTGTACCAACAGCCCGAACCAACTACGCCCCAGGACGCGGGCTGCAGTGTCTATCTGAAGGTGAGTCGCCGCGCCAAGGAAGCCAAATCCTCGCAGCTCCATCGTGAGCACGACGAAGCCATCGCGGGCAAGGGCCATTGCGTTGCCCCGTTGATAGGATTCCGCCACCCCGGCCGTTTGCGCGGTCGTGCCGTGGCCCGGGAAGACGATGACGGCGCCGTGGCGCACGCCATGGTCGCCAGGGGAGTATACGTACACCGGCACCTGCAGGTTCGCTTCAGTCCTCAACCAGACCAGCTCGCGTCTGATTCCGTCGACGAGGACAATCTCCTTGATGTCGGCGCTCAGCTCCTCAGCTCCGTACGGCTTCCAGGGATAGTCCCCTACACCGAGAACGTCCCAGAGCCGATGCTTGAACCCAGTGCGCCATGCACGCCACTCGTCCTTCGACTCCCCAGTGAAGCGATACGGCGGCGTTGTGCCCGCGACGGCGCAGACTGACGAGAGAAGCTGGGAAGCGGATACGACCTCGATCTCCATTTCCCGCGGCGCGATCCGGTCCACGAGCCGGCCGCCCAGCTCACCTACGCCTCCGGCGAGCTTCCCCACGTGCTTGCGGATGCGCCGGGCTCTGGAGGGTTCTTCGCCAAAGCGACGAACCAGGTCCTCGACGGCCTCCTCCAGCAGGATGTCGCGGCCGTATCGAATCTCCAGCTCCTCCTGGTTGCGGCGCATCCACAGGTAGAGATCACCTTCCGTGTGCCCCGGGAA
>JAUVSX010000402.1 GCA_030596915.1 Chloroflexota bacterium
ATCACTCCTTCGGAGTCAGATGGCTGCCCCGTGCCCGAAGTGGTCTGAGGTCATTATAGGCGCGGCGGCGGTCGCCCACAATCGATGTCACGCCGCGCCGGTAGGTCGGGCGTGCGGACCGCAGGGTGCTGCGCCAGGATGGGAAGGCATCCCAAGCTGCAGCGGAACCGGCGTCGAGGATCAGGGACTGGATCTAGGCAGGACGCCTGAATCTCGAACTGCTGGGGTTTGAAATGGAAAAAGGGGTCTGCTTGTCGAGCGATGAGTGCTCATGACAGTTGTTGAATTCTTGGATGTAGCGAGGGACTTCGTCAATGAGGTCGCTCTCGGATCCGATGTCGAAGGCGCGGACCATGTGCGGGTGATCGTCATTCGTGCTGTGAGAGTGGTCAAGATGGGCATCCTCTTGGGGATGTCCTTGCAGTTCTGACTGACTTTGTGGCCGAAGCCTGCGGGGACTCTGCGCAACTCCCTGAGTCTAGACCAAGGCGTACGGCCGAACTCCTCACCATTCTCGACGGTGAAGACAGTGACAGCAGTGACACGGTGGGATCTACGGAAGATGCACAAGCCCTTGGTCCAGGTGCCCTCACGGGAGAAGGCGATGGGCTTGAAGCAGGACTTAACATCTATGGCCCCGCACCTGAAGTCGGGGATAGGGACGCGATCCAGGCGAGCTGTCCGGTCTGCAT
Organism: Chloroflexota bacterium; assembly: GCA_030596915.1. Lineage (GTDB taxonomy): Bacteria > Chloroflexota > Anaerolineae > B4-G1 > B4-G1 > JAUVSX01. The sequence goes on from JAUVSX010000402.1 coordinate 693, forward strand.
TCGGGGCCTTCTTGTTGTCGCGGATGTGATTGACATCAATCTGGACGACCTCGCATATCCCGGCCCTGTCCCGGCCACGAACTCGCGCTACTCGCGGCCACGGCGCTCAAACGGCACTTGGTAGGTGATTCTGCCCATGTTTCGCCCCCCCCCACGGCGTATGGCACCGGGAGCCACACAGAGCTGCTCACACTTCTACAGGCAGATCGACAGTCGCTTATACCGGGAGCGCGCCCTGTTGTTGGCTGCCATCACGCGAGCCTCGGTCTCCTCAGGCGTGTTGTTGGATCGGTACCTCGGCAGTCTCGACCGATCCGGGAGATCGCGTGTCGCTGGCTGGTCAAGAATGTCATACACCGCCGATCCCGCGACCCCAGCCGCCCCAGCCGCTGTCAGTCGGCAACACAAGCGGACATCGTCGACAGCTAGAAACGCCCGTGCCGGAGGTCATCTCTCGGCATCTTGGTCAACGTCTGAGCTGCCATACCGAATCCGGTTGCGGTGCGCAGCTTCTTCTGTGCGACCGCCCCCTCAACTTGCGGCTGCTTCCACTGATCTGGCTGAGATGCACGACGCGATCGATTGCGGGGGTGGTGGACGTGTGATAGGATGGAGCCGCCAGGATCGGACAGCTTCCCTGAGGCCAGACGGGTAGCGCCGCGACGAAAGGCGAAATGGTCACCGATATCCTTAGCACCGAACTCTCCGTCCCACCGTCCCGCCCAGAAGTGGTGCCGCGACCGCGCCTGATCGAGCGCCCGTGCGCGGGGCTGGACCAGAGGGCTACACTCATCTCCGCCCTGGCCGGCTTGGGCAAGACCACGCTGCGAAGCGAACGCGTCGCCAGCGGCTGGCGGCGCGTCGCCGGAATCTCCCTGGGCCAAGGCGGCAGCAATCTGGCCTGCCGCTTGGCCTACGTGACCGCCGCCCTGCAAACGATTGAGGGCAATGTTGGGCAAGTACTGTCTGCTGCGATTCGATCCCCTGCTCCGGCCAACGTCGAAACAGGTCTGACCACGCTGATCAATGAGCTTGCGAGCCTCCCAAGCGATCTCGGGCTGGGACCCGAGCCCAAACTGGTCTGGATGGTCATACAAAGCAGACAACGGCGACCTAGTGGACGGTGGGGCAGCCCGGCGTCCGCAGAGACCGGCTGCCCAAGGGGCTATAGGGAAGTCGGCGCGGCGCGGCGCGTCTATCCGTGCTCATCATGACACAACGTACATCGACCACGATGTGAAGTATGTCGCACCGGTTGCGCAACCCTTCGTGTGGCCGTCAGTCCTGCTCGCGATTCGCCGCCACCCACCTGACGGGGCCGGCCCTGGTTCTGTCCGCCCTATTGTTCTACCTCGTGACTCTGGCCCCTACCGTGCTCTGGGGAGATGATGCCCACTTCCAGCGCACAGCATACGAAGGGACTCTTCGCCACGATGGTGGAGGGCATTGGCTCTGGCTGCAGATTGCGCGCCTGTTCGTGCGCCTCCCTTGGGGAGATGTTGCCTACCGGGTCAACCTGTTGTCGGCGGTTGCGGCGGCTGGAACACTGTTGGTTCTCTACGGTGCCGGACGAGCACTAGGCTTGGGGACAGGAGGCGCAACGGCGGCGGCAGCGAGCTTGGCGGTCGCGCACGGCTTCTGGATGCACGCCGAGCGAGCCGAAGTGTACACAGCGTTCACGCTCCTGCTAGCGACCCAACTGTGGCTCTGGTTCAACTGGCGACCTCAGCGCAATTGGCCATTGTTCGTTGCATCGGCCCTGATCGGCACAACCTTGCTTGCCCATCAGATGGGCTTGCTGCTGCTTCCCGCATTTGCCTTCCTGGTTTGGCGACGACGAACGTGGCTGGGTCGAACGCATGCCCTTGTCCTTGGCGCGACCGTCGTGTTGGGGTTACTCCCCTTCTTCCTGGTCGTCCATCGGCAGATCGGCGTGGTGGCTGACGCGACCTTCGCTGTCAGTCTGAGCCGGTATTTCACTTGGTCAGGTGTCGATTTCGGCGGTAGGATGTTCGATTTCTCATTTGGGATGCTGCCGCGCGATGGGGCAATGTGGCTTGGTTTCCTCGCGTTTCAATTCGTGGGGATGGCTGGGTTGCTCGGCCTCCGGGGAGCTGCGCCGATCGGGAGGTCTCGGCCGCCGACGGCGTGGTTGGCCCTGGCCATACTCTTCGCGACCGACGTTGCGTTCGCCTTCAGCTATCGCGTGAACGACCAGTTCGTGTTCTATCTGCCCAGCTATCTTGTCTTCGCTCTGTGCGTCGGGTATGGCTGGCAAGAGGTCGTCAGCAGCCGTGCACGTCGCTGGCCCGTAAGGGCCCTCCTAATGACTTTGCTGATCTGCGGCCCGATTGTAACCTACGAAATCGCCGCCCGCTTCTTGGTCGCCGTTGATGCAAATCCACTCGGTGTTCGAGAGCTGCCGGGCCGGGAGCCGAACCGGTTCTTCATCTGGCCGGGCAAGAGCGGCTACTTTGGGGCTGAAGCCTACGGAAGAGGTGCGCTGGAGGTCCTACCGCCGGATGCCATCCTCCTCGCAGATCACACGCCTTTCGAGACACTTCGCTACCTGCAGTCGGTCGAGGGAGTGCGGCGGGATGTCGGTCTCATCAAGATCGAGCCTGGGCAGGATTTGGCGCTTGTCACCTCCAGCCTCCCTGAAGGGTCGGCAGTATTCCTGGCCGACAACAACCCGGACTACTACAATCTGACGAACCTCCCTGAAGTCCGGTTGAAGCGAACCCACCCCGTCTATCGCGTGCTTGTGCCAGGTGAATCGTAGGGCGGCTTTCCGTGGCCGTCACTCTTGCGGCAGGCGTGGAAACCTCGCAAGCGGCGGCCGACAATGCAGATTGCCGGCGTTCCGTTCGTAGGGTGTTCGTCGAGCCCTCATACTCGGCTATGTTCTGCATCCTGGTCAGACCATCGAACTGTGGCACCCGCCCGACGTAATCAGCACACCCGAGGCCCATGTGCTGTGTTCGATGCCCTGTCCGCCGCACGCGGGCGCCGTGTCAAGTCAAATAGAAATGTCACCGGGGCGTCCTCCTCCTTTCCCTTAACATTTCTGTTTCTACAGGCCTTCAGCAGCAGCAGTAGTGGCTGTGGGCAAGTGGGCAACTCGAAGTACTCGGAGAGTTGTCCACTTGTCCACAGCCTATCTTATCCGGCGGCTCTCCCTAGTCTGCTTCATCAA
>JAUVSX010000148.1 GCA_030596915.1 Chloroflexota bacterium
CCCCCGGCGTCAATCACCCGTGCGGCGCCACCTCTTACCTCGCCCACGGCAACGATGTGTTCGCCGGAGATGCCAACGCTGCCGCTGAAACCAGGCGCGCCGGTCCCGTCGACGATGGTTGCATTGGTAATCAGGATGTCATGAGCAGAGGGCATCGTGCGATTCCTCGGTCAACGGCCATTCGCTGCTGGGCGCTGGCGGAAAGCGCGGGAGGCCTTCCAAGCCACTGGGGCGCAGGCGCGCTATGTCGTGTCGCAAGCCAGGCCTGGTCGCAGGCAGCCGCGTGCCTGTCCGGGCTACGGTCGGGGCCGCGAGGCAGGTAGATGCGTCTGTGCTCAGAGGGCTGCCGCGGACGAACGCGTCCTTGGCGCCGTCCGCGGCAAGTCAGACCACTCTAGGCCGATAGATCGTGATAGGCGAACTTACGCGGGCCCGCGTGAGACAGCTTGAGCGGATAGCGGTCGCGCAGGTTCTCCATATTGGTCCGCATCCCGTGCTCGTGGAAGTGCTCCCAGCCCCGATCGTCGAGGATGCGAATCACCTCTGTCGGCTCGAGCGGACCCTCGTCCTTCACAACCTGCAGCAACCGCTGCTCCACATCCGAATAGGCCAGTGGCTCGACCTCGCCCGCCTCGGTCAGCTCGATCGCGGTGCGGAGGGCCTTCGCCGCCTCGGCCGCCTGCTCGACCGGCACCATATTGCTCGTAAGTACGATGCGCGGGATGACGTCCTCGGCGACCGGGCAGTGGCCCGGCTGCCAGTCGACATCGCCCGAGTACAGGTGGCAGTTGTAGGGGCATCCCGTGTTGCCGTAGGCGTTTGGATTGCGGAAGATGGCGTACATATAGGCGGGCACCTGCAGGAAGCCAGTTCCGAAACGGGCTCCTGAATGGCGCAGCGCGGCCTTGAAGACACCATAGTCGATGTTCTTGCGCTCACCGTGGAACAGGCAGCTCCAGAAGTAGGGCGCGACGACGCTGTCTGGCAACTGATAGCGTGCGTCCAGCCATTCGCATTCGTTGACGACACCGTCGAGCAACCTGCGGCCCTCGCCGTACTGCTCCAGGTAGCCGGGCACCTTCTTGAGCTGGGCGACGCCGACGGCGGCCTGGAACTCGGTCATGCGGTAGTTGGATGACAGAACCTCAGGGCTCTCGCCGAAGATGATGCGCTTGTTCAGCTCGGCCGCCAGATAATCGTCATCGGTGATCGCCATACCGCCCTCACCCGTTGGCAGTTGCTTGCCCATGTTGAAGGAGAACGTCCCGATGTGACCCCAACGGCCGAGGGGGCGTCCCTTGTACTCGGCGAACAGCGCGTGAGCGCAGTCTTCCAGCAGGTAGATCCCGTGGCGGTCGGCGATGTCGCGCAGCCGATCGACCTCTGCCGCGAAGCCCGCCAGGTGGGTCACCCAGATGGCCTTCGTCCGTGGGGTGATGCGTTCCTCTACCGAGTCGGGGTCCATCAGGAAGTTGTCGGGCCGCACGTCAGCCCACACGGGGATCACGTTCGTGTGCAGGCAGGCGATGCCGTGGAACTGAACGACGGGATCGCAGATGATCTCGTCTCCGGCGCCGGCACCGATCGCGCCGGGGATGGCCTGCATCAGGAGCATCGCTGTCGCTCCGGTGATCGCGTGCTTCGCGCCCAGGGCGGCGGCGAAATCACCTCGGAACTGGTCCATGAAGCCGCCAGCCTTGTCGCAGAAGGTTCCGCTCTCGATGACTTTCGTGAGATTCTCGATCTCTTCCCTGCCGTACATGGGCATTGTCATACCCTCCTTGGAGTGCTGGATGCCCCGCGCGCCCCGGGCACGGGGTCAACCTGGGGGCGCCTGGGCGGTGCGAATGGTGAGCGCTAGCCCTTCAGACCTGTTCGCGCCAGGCCCTGGATGAAGTACTTCTGGCCCATGGCGTACAGGATGAGCATAGGGATGACGCCCAGTAGTGACCCCGCCATAACAATGCCCGTGGCTCCAGCCCCGCTCCCGGCGCGCCCTCGCAGGAAGCTCAGCCCGATGGGCACAGTCATCTTGTCGAGACTATTGAGGTATATCAACGGGCCGAACAGATCATTCCACGATCCGAGGAAGTTGAGAATGGCCACCGTCGCCAGCGCCGGCATACCGAGGGGCAGGAAGATCGCCCAGTAGATGCGGAAGAATCCTGCCCCGTCGATGGTCGCCGAGTCCACCACGTCCTGAGGGATCGTGGCGAAGAATTGGCGGAGGAGGAAGACAGTAAACGCACTGCCAAAGAAGCTGGGCACGATGAGGGCGGCGTGACTGTCGATCCAACCCAACGAGCGCATAATGATGAACATCGGGATGATCTTGACGGCGCCGGGCAGCATCATGGTAGCCAAGAGGATGCCGAATAGAACCTGGCTGCCTCTGAAACGCATCCTCGCGAATGCGAAGGCGGCCAGAGAGGATGAAAGGCAGATGCCGAGGGTTGAGAGCACGGCTATCTTCGTGCTATTCAGGAGGTAGAGTCCCATTGGAGCCCTGTTGAACAGCTCTACGTAGTTGTCCCAGTAGACCGGTTCGGGGATAAGCTGCGGAGGGAATATCAGTTGCTTGCCTGGGTGCTTCAAGGATGTGGACAGCATCCACAGCAGCGGGAAGATCATCAATACGGCACAGACAAGGAGCGGTATGTGAATCATGGCCTGCCCAACGATGCGTCGCGGGCTGTACCCGAATACGCGACGCGGGGCCAGGCGCCTGGCCGTTTTCGCAGATTCGATGTTGCTCAAGAGCCCTCCTCGTAGAAGACCCAGTACTTCTGGAGCCTAAAGTTGAGGATCGTGAGCACTATCACGATCACGAAGATGCAGTAGGCGACCGCGGATGCCAGTCCCATATGGTGAAACCGGAACGCCTGGTTGAAGAGGAAGAGGATCATCGTCATCGTCGCGTTCGCTGGCCCACCGCCAGTCATGAGGTACGAGGCAGCGAACGCCTGGAATCCCCAGATGCCACTCATGACGACGGCAAAGAAGATCACAGGCGAAAGCAATGGCAACGTAATGTGGCGGAACTGCTGCAACCCATTGGCTCCGTCTATGGACGCTGCCTCGTAGTACGCCGTCGAGATATTCTGGAGCCCGGCGAGGAATATTACAATGTCGTAGCCCAGCCCCTGCCAGATCGTCATAATGATAATCGCCGGCATAGCCCAGTCGATAGAAGCAAGCCAGCGTGGCGGATTCCGCATGCCAACGGACTTGAGCACGAAGTTGATGATGCCGAACTGAGGCTGATAGATCCACGTCCATAGCAGTGCGACTGCCACAGTGGACGCGATAACCGGGATGAAGTAGATCGCGCGGTAGATGTATCGCCCCCTGATCTTCTGGTTCAGAAGTATGGCGAATAGCAGCGCCAAGGCAAGACCAGGCAGCGAGGCGCCGAGGGCAAAGTAGGCGGTGTTGCTCAGTGCCTTGGGGAAGGTCCGGTCGCTCGTGAACAGCGACACGAAGTTGTCGGCCCCCACGAAGCGCGGCTCTGTCACGAGGTCCCAGCGAGTGAGGCTGATGTAGAATGAGTACACCGTCGGATACACGCTGAAGATGAGCATCCCCAACACGACTGGCGTGACGAAGAGCCACGCCATCAGCTCCTCCTGCCGTCTCATACGGATTAAAGTAGACGGTTTGCCTCTCACCTGTGCCTCGCCGTTATGATAGAGGGGAGGCCGTCCGCCGACCTCCCCTCACACCTTCAGGGGTGTCTACACCTCTCCGAGCAACTCCCTGGCCTTCTCAAGCTCTTCGTCGAAGGCTGCGGATGCGTCCTCAAGGATCAAGCTTCGAACAGCTCCCATGCCTTTTCCAGCTCCTCGTCGAAGGCCACTGTTGCTTCCTCGAGGACCAACTCGATGTCCTCGCCCTCCAGCCATGCCCTGTCGAGGATTGGGTTCACGACACTGTTGATCGTGCCGCTCTCGAAGAAGGTGTACATGAACTTCTCTGAATCATCAAGCATGTTCTGGAGCGCCTTGCCACGATTCGCCGGCGGCTCTTGCGCATACCGGACCTCGGCGACCTCGGGGATAGACGGCGGAATGACGAAGCCCAGGTCAGCGAAGACGGTCTGCCCTTCAGGGCTGACCAGGAACTTCATCAAGCTCCACGCCGTGTCTAGGTTGGACGCTTCCCTGAAGATCCACCACCCGTCAGACTCCACGGCAGTCGTTCCCTTGCCCGTCGTGGGGTTCTTGGGCAGGACCGCCATATCCCACTCGAAGTCCGTGATCGTAGAGAAATCCACGATCCACCAGACGCCCTCAGAGCCCAGTGCGACCCTACCCGACATGAATGGGTTGACCGCTTCGCCGCCGGGCAGCGGCGCGATTTTGTACGTGTGGAGCAGATCCCACGGGTACTTGAAGGCCGCGAGACCCTCAGGGGTATCGTACAGGCACTTGGTGTAGTCTTCATTAACGGCCGTGGTACCCGCCTGGTACAAGAAGCAGCCTCGACCCATTGCCATGCTTGGGAAGCCGACACCCCATTTGTCCTCCTCGGGGTTGGTGAGCGCCTGGCCCGCCGCGATCAGGTCATCCCACGTCCAGTCATCCGTGGGGTAGTCGACGCCTCCTTCATCAAACATCGTCTTGTTGTAGTAGAACACGCTCGGCTGGGCATCGCTGGGGAGTCCGTACATCTGGCCCCCATCCGCGCCCGTATCGAAGTCGCCTTCCGCCCAACGATACTGCGCCACCCCGCCCTGTATGAGGCTATCCAACGGGTAGTCGTCGCCGGCGATGAGATCGTCGAGTTGGGCCAACACGCGCCCCTTGGCGAAGGTTACCACCTGTGAGAAGTCCCCGATGCCGACGTCAGGGGGCTCACCAGCCGCCACCTGCGTCTGTAGCTTGGGCCAGTAGTCACCCCAGCCGGCGAACCATGCCTCCAGTTCGACATTGGGGTTGTCCGCCAGCCATACCGCAAACACGTCGTCCATCGCCTGCTCGAAGCCTGAGAAGCTGTAGCTGGAGAAGATCACCTTTTCCGGTTCCGGCGCGGCCGGGACCTCGGTCGCCTCAGGCTCCGCGGGCTCATCCGGCTCAGCGGGCGCGGGCGTTGCCGCGGGCGCGCACGCCACCAAGACCGTGGCGGCGGCTCCGGCGCCGGCCAATCTGAGGAAATTCCTACGGCTAATCCGTGAAGACATGTCTCCTAACCTCCCTTGATTCTCCCTGAATGCTGCTCAATGGCAAACCAACACCAGCAACGCCTCCTGGAACGCTCACTCCATTGGGCCTCCTTCGCCTGATCAGGTGTCACGTCTGAACCTCAACCGCAATGCACACCGCAAGCGGTGTGATCAGAGATGGTGCAATCGTGCGGTGCTTGCGAGCAGGAACTGATATCCTATAATACCACACAATCCTGACATGTGGCGCCGGAAACAGCCCCTTTTCGTGCCATTAGGCTGACATGACTCTGACATGGTGAACCAAGAGGCCTTCCGCAATCATCTTCGCGAGGCACTCAACCATCTCCATGATCCCGACCGCCTTGAGCGGAGCCCCCTGGCGGCGCTGTTCGGCGTGGGAGGCCGCCTGAGCGCGTACGGCGAGATCCAGGACATTCTCACGGCTGCGATCTCGGCGATGCGGCCAGGAGGCCAGGTGCCCCCGAGTTCGCGTGCCTGGCACATCTTCGAGCTTCTCCATTGCCGCTACGTACAGGAGATGAGCGCTCCTCAGGTCGCCCATCAGCTCGGGCTCAGCGTCCGCCACCTCCACCGCGAGCAGGTCGCGGCTTTGAACGTCTTAGGCAAACACCTGTGGCGCCAGTTCGATCTCGGCCGCGTTGATGCAGACGTCTCGTCGGGCGCCCTGGACCCGCAGCAATTTCCGGACACGGTCTTGCTTGAGAATGAGCTCCTCTGGCTGCGCGACGGATCTCCCCAGGGCCCGGCCGACCTGTCTGAGTTGATGAAGGCTGCGGTCCAGCTCGGGGCGCCGCTGGCCGAGCGCCACGGAGTGCGTGTGACGTACGCCATGCCCGATTCTATCCCGGGCCTGGCAGTGCATCCCGTCGGCCTGAAGCAGGTGCTACTTAGCTTGATCACCGCCGCCATCCAATGCGCGCCCAGAGGGCAGGTCGAGCTCAGTGTCAGGCAGACAGGCTGGGATGTTGCCGTGGAGCTGAGCTGCCCGGGCTCACGGTCGGTTCCGCACGGCGCATCGGAGGCTGGCCCGAGCGCTCTAGCTGGGGCAGCGGAGCTGGCAAGGCTGTGCGGAATGCGGCTTTGGACATCGCCTGAGGGAGACCCTCTCGCTGCGCAGCTTGTCGCCCCCGTCTACCAGGGCGTGGTCGTTCTTGCTGTGGACGATAGTAAGGACGCATTGCGGCTGATGGAGCGCTACGTGGTCGGCACGCGATACCGGCTGATAGGCGAGCGCGACCCCGAACGCGCACTCGCGATGGCCGAGTCGCTGCGGCCCGGCATCGTGGTGCTCGACGTGATGATGCCACAGGTGGATGGCTGGCGCGTGCTCGGACGACTGAGGAGCCATCCCGCAACAAGCCACGTGCCGATCGTCGTTTGCACGATCCTCGATCAGGAGGAACTGGCGCTGACGCTGGGTGCTGTGGCCTGTCTACGGAAGCCAGTCACGCAGCAGGCGTTTCTTGCGGCGCTCGACGAGCAGGTCGCGCCGCCGGCGCCAGTATCTGGCTGAGCGCCTCGATGCAGGTCAGAAGGTCGCGGACCGAAAGCCCGCCCTCGCGGGTGACCGTCAGCGTACTGGTCACGACCGCCTCTCCGTGAGGGTCGAGAGCGGATATTGCGATCACCGGTACATCGCGGATCTGTGGGTCCGACCCCTTCTCGCGCAGGAGATCGAAGCCGCTTGTGCCTGGCATCATCAAGTCGAGCAGGACGGCGTCGGGCCGGCGCTGCCGCAGCAGCTCGAGCGCGCGCGCCCCGTCCGCCGCTTGGATCACGCGGTAGTTCCGCGGCGACAGCGCGAGTTGGCGCGAGAATAGCTGCAGCGCCTCAGGGTCGTCGTCCACGAGGAGCACGTCGTGCACGTCGTCGCCCAACGCGTCCAGGGAGGAGAGCAGCGTCTCGCTGCTGATCGGCTTGGTCAGGTACGAAACGACGCCGAGCTGCTCCGCAGCGTATTCGCCGCCAGGCACCCAGCACCTGATCGCTGGTGTCCCGTAGGGCAGCGGAGCGAGATACTCCATCTCGCCGCAGGTCGTCGCACTGGTCAGCGGAGGTGCGTTCACAACCAAGGCCTGGGCTGGTGACCGGCTGAGCTCCTCGGCCGCCTCG
>JAUVSX010000297.1 GCA_030596915.1 Chloroflexota bacterium
GTCGAGCGCAGCGTCGATGATGCTGCTGACTGAATGCTGGGGCACCTTCTCGGAGCCGAAGCGGTTGGTTCCCAAGCCGATGACCGATACTCGCACACCTGTCGCTCCCAACTGTCGATATTCCATCCTCGCGCTCCCTATGCGATTTCCTCAAGGAACCTGGGATAGCCGTACGAATCGGCCGAGTCCAGGCCTGGCGGCCCGCCATCTGCGAAGACGCGCTCGGCCACGAGCGAGAACGCCTGACGCAATGATGCCTCAGGTCCAAACGCCTCGACGCTGATGGTCCACCAGTGTTGTCCCAGTGCGCCGACGTCTGTCAGCTCCAGGTTGCCCCCTGTGCCGCCGACGTGCAGCGGCGCCATTCGCGCAACCTGACCGGAATCCGTCACCTCGTAGCGCCGCGACAACCGCTCCTTCGCGACCGCGATCCACGGCGAAGTAGGCCGTTCCCCGCCGGGGTCGTTCGCGTCGTCCGGTCCCAGTGTGAACCGCCACTTGTGCCATTCCTCGAGGACCCCACTGACGCCGGCGTGCATGTGCACGAGGCCTAGCTCCCGATGCAGCCTCTTGATCTCGAGGCTCCCATCGCGGAGCTTGATCCCTACAGCCGCGCCACGCAAGATGGGCAGGTAGTGGTCAATCCGTGGCAGCCCGCGCTCTGGCTCAGGGTCGCATTGCAGGAACCACGCGAGGACCCCACTCGGCACCGTGCCCCGGCGGAACCACCTTACCTCGAGGGTCGGATAGAACGCGTTCACAATGCTAGGAGTCTCCGCCCAGCCTCCGACGCGTGTCTGGTGGGGTGGATCCGCAGGTACGCGAAGGCACGCCAGATCCCCTGGTCTCAGGCCAGGACCGCCTTCCGGGCCACGAATATGAGTTCGCGGGGATACTCTGCCCGACGAGGGCTCTTGTCAAAGTCTCCGTACAGATGCTCACCCTCAAACCCGCACCTGGCCAGCAGATGCTCGGCCTCGAACGGGAATAGATAGCGCATCGGAAACGCGTGTACCAGACGCTCCTCACGACCGTCGGGGTGGGTCACGGTGTAGATCAGCTCCACGTGGTTGATCTGGTTGAGGCGGTCCCTCCTGACTGTCCTGCTGCGGCGCACGACGCGCCGGCCATCTGGCGTGGCGAATTCGGGCCCGGCCTCCACCTCCTGCCCGACGTTATCGGCGACAAGGTGCTCCAGCGACGGATCGAAGATGTCGAGTATGAGCCTCCCGTCGTCCATCAGGTGCCGGTGGATGCAGGTGAGGCACGACATCTGGTCCTCAACCGTGGTCAGGTGCTGGAATGGTCGGAACGGCGTCGTCGCGAGACGAAAAGCCCGCCCGAGCTCGAACCGGCGCATGTCCGCCTCCACTATCTGGACCCTGGATTGTACGTTCTCCGGCTCGTCGCCCAGGCGCGCGCGACAGACGTGGAGCATGTGGTGCGACAGGTCCAGGCCGACGACCTCGACGCCAGCCCGTGCGGTCGGTATCAGTACACGCCCGGTACCGCACCCAAGTTCGAGCACGGGTCCGCCCGACTCCTTGGCCGCTCCAACGAAGAACTGGATATCGGCCCGGTCGCGGTAGGGTGGGAATTGGTTGTACAGGTCTGCGACGAAGGCGTGATCCGCGTAGCCGCCAGCCTTGCTCATTGCCACGGCTCTACCCCCATCGGATCATCTTGGGGTAATCGACGTACGCGCTGACCGGCTCGGCTTCGCTCACGTCCCGCCAGGACTGCACGTCGAATGTTAGCCCCACGATCCCGCCGGTGGGTAGGTTGCCGATGAGGCGCGGCGAGAAGTAGTCCACGAGTTCGGCCAGTCCCGGGTTGTGGCCCAGCAGTATCACGCTGCCCGTCGCGCCGTCCAGGCCCTGGACGATGTCCAGCAGAGCAAACAGGTCGGCGCCGTACAGGTCATCGTCGACGTGTATCTCTTCAGGCGGATACCCAATCGCGCCGGCGATGACCTCAGCCGTCGCCAGCGCGCGCGTAGCAGGGCTGGAGATGAGGATGTCAACCTCCAGGCCACGCTGGGCCAGGCGTTCGCCCATCATGGGAGCATCACGCTTCCCGCGCTTGTTGAGGGGGCGTAGCACATCGGGCAATGTCTCGTCCTTCCAGCTCGACTTCGCGTGGCGAATGATGGTCAGGTGTTTCATTGTGCAATCCTGAACGTAGGCGCGGTCGTGGGGTCGCAACCGCGCCCGCTCTTGTGCTCACTCATCGAGACGACGTTCTCCCTTGATGAACTCTGTGGATTACTGCGCGCAGCGAGGCGCTTGTGCGCAGTCTGTGATTCCGACGGTCGCATCTACTGTCAACCTGCTATCCCGCGGTGGCTCGGGACTCAAGGCGGCTGTGACGCCCGCCTGCCAGCTACCCGCCCGCAGCGGGCTCACGCTCCCTGACGATGACGTACCGGCTACGCGATACCTCGACGAAACCCAGCTTCGTGGCGACCCGCAGCGATGCCGCATTGTGCGCGCCGGCGCTCCATACCGGAGTCTGGCCCGCTTCCTGCACGCTTGTGCAGACGAGCGAGGCGGCCGCCGTCGCATACCCGCGACGCCGGTAGTTCCCACTGGTGAAGACGCCTACCTCAGCATATCGTTCGCTTCGGGCCGCTGCGAGTGCTGTCGCTACTATCTGGCCCGAAACGATTTTGCAGGCGACGATGCCGTCCGTTAGGAGATCCCTGGTGTCGTGGTAGCAGCTAGCCCTGAGGTCGGGTGGGGCTGCCTCGAGCAGCGCCAAGTCATCGAGCGTGAGCAACCGCACGGCTTCGTCGTCGAATGCTGGCGCCGGGCCGTCCATCTCGCAGCAGATGTCGTCCAGATACCTGACCGTGACGCCCATCTCCCTGATCATCATCTCGCCAAGGACGGGCGCGCAATCGGTGGCGACAAGGATGCAGTCCCAACCCTCGACCGAGCCCAGCAGCTCCCATATCACCACGGGATCCGACCCGTATCCCGCCGGCTCTCCGGGGAAGTCCCGTGCCTGCACGATCGCGCCGTCGAACCGCGCGGGGTCTCCGGCCACGTAGGCCTTGCATAGGCCCCTTCTGAGGAGCTGGGTGGAGATGATGGTGTGCGACGTATCACCGAGCCTGTCCGCGAGAACGCGGCAGCTAGTGGCGTCAAGTGGCTCGTACTTGCGGTCGTTGGTCGTTCTCATCAGTTGCTTGCCCTGAGGCCAGGCTTGCAGCGCGCTTGCCTAGCCCAAACTCGACTTCAGATAGGATGCGCGTGTCAGGGAGTATCGCCGGACGGCCATCCCGAAGTAGACGGCCTCATCTACCAACGGCATCCCGAGCTTCTGTATTACGCCATGGGAGGCGGCGTGCTCCGGGTGTACGAGCCCAACGATGCGTGCATTTCAGTTTTGGGGCCAATGCCCAGTGCGACGAGGTGATGCCTTGCCACCCATTGGCCCTGCGTCGCCCAGCCCCTGAAATGCACCGTGGCAGTTTCGGCCGCGGGAAGGAGCTTCCAGGTCCCCACTGACTACGGAGCGTGGAAGATCTGGAGATCACGCGGCCCTCCGAAACTGCTGCCAATCCGACATTCCGGCGCGCGGAGCGATGGAGGATCGCCCCAAGCTGGACTACACGCCCCAATGTGCGTCTCGAGGCTAACCTCGGCGAAGCCGAAGCGGACGGACGCATACGCAGGCTCCGTTGCCAGCCCCGGGCCCCAGTGCGCTTCTCCCAGTAGATACGCCACCTCCACCTCGTAGGTCTTGGGGAGGTGCCGCAGACCGCACCAACCGACGTGTTCTCGGGTCTCGGGATCATCAAGCGGCCCCCACCCGTACCCGTGCTTGTTCCAGTGCTCCAGTTGACCACTGATGAGTACAGCCGCGCGTTCGCGCGACGGTGGATCGGTCCTGGGGCAGTACCGCATCACCTCGCGGTCACCCATGACGCGGTGCAGGGGGTCGGTGTCGTCCGCGGTCATTGCGCGCAGGGTCAGGCGGCAGGTTGCCACCGTGGGCATGCTGGCGCTCATATGAAGAACGCCCCCCAAATGGCATTGACCAGCGTGTGCGTGATTGCCGAGGCAGTCACCTTGCGCGCTCGCATCCAGACCCACCCGTAGACGATCCCAGCCAGAGTTGCCATCAGGGCATAGGTCCAGTTCGGCTCGGCGAATCCCCGTCCCGCATTGTTCAGGTGCGACAGCCCGAAGATGACAGAAGCAACAACTAGGCCTACTGCCGGTTTGCCCACGCGCCTCGCCAGGAGGTTCTGAATCACACCGCGGAAGAGCAACTCCTCCGGCAGCGCTATGAACAGGTAGCCGCCGATGACCCCAAGAAAGATGTCGCGCGGCTGGCCGAACTCGGGCTGGAAGCGTAGGAATTCTAGGTACAAGCCCAAGGGTATTCCAATCACCGCGAAGCAGGCGAGCCCGACCAGAGCCCGCCGGACGTCCCGGCGGCTCAGACTGAATGTCATCCCAATGCCGGGCAGCGGGTGCCGCACCAGGAATAGGAGCAGGGCCAGCAGCACGGCAGTGACCTTCGCGACCGGGACTGAGAAGCCGGCGACGAGAGTCGCGTTGACATCTGGCAGCGTCTGGAGCGTCGACACCGTTGCGCTCAGGCCCAGGCTCGGCACCGCGAGGTCCGCAAGCAGCGCACACAGACTGAGCTCGATAGGCACCCAGATGGCCAGGATCGCGAGGATCTGGAGGATGTCAAAGGGCTTCGCGCCGCGGCGCCGAAATCTCAGCAGCAGCGTCGGCAGGGCGAGATAGAGCCCCAGTCGCACCAGGTCGGCTGGCACGGGTTTCAGCTCGACGGCCAGAAGATATGGCACCAGGAGCAGCGCGACAATCAGGTCCCCAGTGCGCTTGCTCAACCAGACGAGCGCCTGTCGCCACGGCGCCCAGCCGAATGCGAC
>JAUVSX010000394.1 GCA_030596915.1 Chloroflexota bacterium
GAGGATGGCGCCACGATTGTCGATCTGGGTGCGCAGTATAAGCAGGCTCCGGCGATACAGGTGTCTCACCGAGGAGGGCAGCCCGTTGAGGGTCCGCTGCTCTTTTGACACCCACAATCGCCAGTAGTCGCGCGTACGGATCAGGAATGCCTCGGGCCCCTTGCTCCGCACAGCGCGGTTGATTCGCGTGACCTCCGCGAAGTCAGCACCCACGGCTATCCAGTACCAGCCCGTTGTGGTACCACGACCGGGCACAGTGAAGTGAAGGGCTACCACGGAGTCGACGCTGCCCTGGGCAACCGCGCTACCCGAGAGACTCCCGTCCTCAGCATCGCGCCACGTGCCCTCCTTACCTTGGGCCTCCTTGACACCCACTGCCCACGCATCAAGACCGATCGTCAAGCCCTCGCCTTCGGCCTTTGCCGCGTTGACCATGAACCAGCGCGGTCCCTTGTAGTGGAATACGGCTCGTCGCTCGGGCTCATAGTAGGCGGAATCGCCGACGGAAGTGCCGCTAATGTGGAAGTCCTGGCCGAAAAACAGGCGCACCTCGCGGGCATCCTCGGCCTGGTTCTCGATGGAGACCTCGCGGACGTAGAGGTTCTCGTGGAAGTCGACCGCATCCCGGCAGACGAGGCGCAGGCTGAGAGCGGCGTTATAGAGAGTGACCTGCGTTACGATGGTGTCGTGCTGGTAGGTTATCGATCGCGACCACATGGGATCGCTCAGCCAACTGAAACGGCCGTCGACCCACAGCCCGAAGCGGAACGGATGCCCACCCGTGTGGTTCTCCTGTCCGACGTACGGCCAGTAGAGGTCACGTAGCTGGTATGCCTGGTCGAAGTTCACCAGGAGCGAACCGTTGCCGAGCGGAATATCGCGAGGCATTGGAGCACTTCCTTTAGGCGATCCGGCGCAGATAGTCGCGTGCCATAAGGGCGACCGCGGCGCCCTCACCCGCCGCGGAGGTTGCTTGTGCCGTGGCGCCAGCCCGCACATCGCCGGCGGCAAAGATGCCCCCAATGGAGGTCTGCATCGACCCGTCGGTGCGTATGAAGCCCCGACGATCGAGCTCAATCTCGGGCGGAAGGAACCCGCTGTTGGGGCTGACGCCGATGAAGACGAATACGCCGTCGCACTGCATCCGTTCCCCCAGACCCGTCTCGACATTCAGCACCGCGACGCCACCCAGGTGGCCTTCGTCCACGACGAACTCGCGCACCGAGCGGTTGGTGAGAGTTGTGAACATCTTGGGTTTGCCAGCAACCTTCTCCTGCAGGATGCTGCTGGCCTTGAATGACAATCCGTGGGTCATGATCGTAACGTGGGTGGCGAACCTGGTCAAGAAGAGACCTTCCTCGAAGGCACTGTTGCCGCCCCCAATCACGAGCACCTTTTTCCCCCTGTAGAACGCGCCATCACACGTCGCGCAGAAGTGAATGTTCACCCCAATCAGCTCCGCTTCACCCGGTACGTCCAGGCGCCGATACCGGGCTCCCGTTGCGAGGATGAGCGCCCGGCCGGCGTAGCAGGTCCCATCTGCGGTCATGACCTCGCGGTACCTACCGTTCGTTCGCACCATCGTGGTCTCCTGCGCCTGCAGGACCTCCGCACCGAACCGGCCCACCTGGTTGGTCAGGCGCCGGGCAAACTCCTCGCCGCTAATGCCCTCATCGAAACCGGGGTAATTGTCGATGACCTGCGTGAAACCAACCTGTCCTCCCGGCGCAGCCTGCTCTATGACGAGCGTGTCCAGCCTTTCCCGGCCAGTGTAGATCGCCGCTGTCATCCCGGCTGGTCCTGCCCCAATGATCACAACGTCGTAGAATGTGCGCTTCGCCGTGGTCGTCAGCCCGAGCTTCTGGGCCAGTTCCGAGTTCGACGGCTCGACGAGAATCGATCCATCGGGGAAGACGATGGTAGGGATTATGCGTCTGCCCCTGTTAACCTCCTCGACGTACGCCATCGCCTCCGAGTCGTGTTCGATGTTCACCCAGTGATAGTGAACTCGCTGCTCCCCTAGGAATTGCTTGGCGCGCCTGCAGTCCGGACACCACATCGCGCCATAGACCACGATGTCTGGGTGGCTCTCGCTGTTGCTAGGCATCACATACACCCTCTCCTGCGGCTCGATGGGCCATGGCTTGCGCGGCCGAGCCGGTCATATGCATCAGATCTCACATCAATGCAGCAGGAATCGCTTCGCCAAGCACGGGAGTCGCAGAAGCGAGCTACGCCGCAGTACGTCGGCCCGCGCACACGACCTTGGGAAGGAACCAAGGGGCGCGCCCCGGGCTTACTGCCACAAGGACCCGTGCGACAGCAGGTTGGCGGGGCTCCTATCCAAGGGCCTGCACAGCGAACAGCAGCGCCTCGAACTCCTCGCGACAATCGCCACAGCGCTCGAGATGATCCTGTACGAGGAGCATCGCCTCGGACGCGGTCTTGCCGGCGAGCGTCAGATCGACGAAACGGTCCAGCTGATCGAAGCATTCGTCGCAGCCGATCTCGTCGGGGCGGCTCGCCACGATCGCGCGTGCCAGAGACTTCAGATTGTTGGGCTCGACGTACATGCAGTTTCCCCTCAGCGTACAGACGCTGTAGCTGGCGGCCATCTTACCAGACGACCCTAATCGGCGAAGGCCTCCAGGACACTCTGAGGTGTAAGGCCCCTGGACAGCATTTGCCTCTTCAGGTGTTGGCGCGCATCGTGCAGTAGCTTGTACAGCGCGTTGCGGTTGGTGCCCATCCGGTCCGCGACCTCCTGAAGGGGCATTCCAGCGAGTACAACGGCAACGAGTGCCTGGCGCTGCCGTTCCGTGAGTTCCTCGTCGATGAGCCGCAAGATAGTATCAAACAGCATTCTCTGAACGGCAATCTGGTGCGGGGAGTCGCCCCCGTCAGCGAGGACGGCAGGCGTGAAGTCACCGTCGTCGTATTGCGTCACCAGATCCTCGATGGACACGTCCCGCCAGCGACGTCGTCGCAGTTCGCTTAGGGCAATCCTCACCGCAATCTTGTGCGCCCAAGTCGTGAAGCGGCTCCGCCCCTCGAATGTGTCCAGCTTCGCGAGTATCCTGAGCAGCGCCTCCTGTGCAAAACCCTCCATGTCGGCATCCGTCAGCCTCGGGCGGTCGTACAGGGCGCACTGCAGGCCCCGCACCAGAAGTACGCGTAGGTCGGACAGCGCGTCGTCCTGGGGCGTCCTCCGCAGTTCCTGGAGCCATTCTTCGTTTGTGCGATTTCTCATCGCGTTGCTCACCTATGACGCGCCATTGTAGCACTGACCAAGGTGAGCTGCAACACGCCCTGGAGATAGCCTCGTCAACTCGCGATTCGTTGGGCTTCCTCCTTTGCGATCGCGCACCATTCGACCAGGTTCGCGGGTCGTCCGCCTATTGTATGGTTGTCCTTCATAATGATCTCGACTACGCAACCCCTGGTGATCTCGAGCGCCTGGCGAAGCCCGTGCCGGACAGCCTCACCATCGAAGCGTGGCCTCGCCACGGCGCCAGGATGTGCTTTGATCGACAGGATGTATCGGTCCTCCAGGTAATCAGCCATCTTGGCCAGGTCGGCCCAAGGCGAGCAAGAGACCCGCCTCAGGTTGTGGTGGTTCATTACCACGTGCCAGCGGTTGTGCAGCGCCTCACAGCAGCCATAGCAGGTCAGCCCGAAACGGTCCATGATCGGTTTCTCGTGGGGGAAGATGAAATCCTCGTACATCTCCGGCGAAACGTGAACGGTCTCCTGACTTTCAGTGAATCCCCACAAGTCAACAGACCGCACGTGGCCGTCGAAGTCGGGGCGCGGCAGCTCGTCCGTGTAGCCAAACCCGCCGGAGCCCACGTAGGTTCCGTCATTGTTCAGGCTGAGAAGCCCATTGGCCTCCAGGTAGTCCAGCTTGTCACGCTGCCCCCTCGAGATAATGGCCAGTAGCTCCCGACGCCCATCGGGCTGGTCAATGC
>JAUVSX010000254.1 GCA_030596915.1 Chloroflexota bacterium
AGCCCTCTGGGTTGATCGTCCGCGGCGTGTCGGCTGGCAAGCCCAGGAGCCGGATGGCCAGGTCGTGCAGATCGCGCACCGGCACGATCGTCGATGCCAGCAGCTCCGCCGTCTCGGCGCCCATGTCGCCCGCAGGCTCCTGGGTGATGGACGGCGTCGGCTCGGCTGGAGGCGCTGTCGGTGCCTCCGTAGGCACATGCGGATCCGCAGACGGATCCGTGGGTGTCTGTGGTACCGGCGTTGGTGAGGGCGGATCCGTGGGAGATGACGTCGTAGGTGTGCCCCGAATCTCGGCGACTATCGGCGCGAGGAATTCCTCCCACGCGGAGCCCTGTCCGCAACAGCAGCAACTGAGCGCCGCAATCAGGGCAGCGCCTGTAACGACTAGAACCAGTAACCGTTTCATGCCTCATCCTCTGCAGGACCATGCCTGTCGGCGACGGGCGCCTGCATAACTATCTGGATGCTTCTGCTAGCCCCGATGCGTGTGGCGCCAGCCTCGACCATCGCCAGCGCGTCGGCGTAGCTGTGTATGCCGCCGGCGGCCTTCAGACCCATCTGCGGCCCTATCGTCTGCCGCATCAGACGCACGTCTTCGACTTTCGCGCCGCCACTGGCGAAGCCAGTCGACGTCTTGACGAAATCGGCCCCCGCGGCCTGGGCCGCCCGGCAGGCCGCTACCTTCTCACCATCGGTTAGAAGCGCGGCCTCGATGATCACCTTGAGCAGCGCGCCACGGTCGTGGCACGCAGTTGCCACAGCAGCGATGTCTTTCCGGACCGCTTCAGTGTCGCCGGCCTTCAACGACCCGACGTGAAGGACCATATCCAACTCGCGTGCGCCATCGTCCATGGCCTGCTGGGCCTCGCACACCTTGGCCACAGTCGATGTGGCGCCCAAAGGGAAGCCGATCACTGTGCAGACTTCGACAGCGGAGCCCTTGAGCCTCTGCGCGGCCAGGGGGACGTACACGGGGTTGATACACACCGCGCCGAGCCCATACTCAATCGCCTCGTCGCACAGCCGCGAGATCTGTTCCGGCGTGGCCTCCGGCTTGAGCTGGGTGTGGTCGATCAGTCGGGCGAGCTCATCTCGGTTCATCCCTACTCTCCCTCGTCCACCACTTCCTCGAATGAATGATGCGCTACCAGGCTCCAGTGCTCAGGTGGCCAGTAGGACACCCACGCCTTCCCAACGACATTGTCGCTTTGGAGCGGCCCCCAGGAATGGGAGTCGCTCGAGTTGGCCCGGTTGTCACCCAGGACGAAGTACTCGCCCTCCCCCAGAGTCCAGGCGCCGGAGTAGGGGTTGGCATTGGCGATGTAGGGCTCGTCAATAGGAGCGCCATCGATCCAGATGCTGCCTCCCTGGATGCTCACCTGCTCTCCCGGAAGACCCACGATACGCTTGATGTAGTCCACACCGGGACTGGACGGCGGATGGAAGACAACCACGTCGCCGCGTTGCGGCGAATTGAACCAGTAGCTCACTTTGCTGATCAGCAGGAATTGCCCTTCGTGCAGTGTCGCCTCCATACTCTGGCCCTCTACTCGGAAGCGCGCAGTCATCGCGTTCAGGAGGAGGAATACAATGACCGCCAGCAGCACGGTCTCCAGGGCCTCGCGCAAGACAGAGCGCCCGCCAAAAGCGCGGGCCAGTGAGACGCGTTCTCTATCCGCGGGCCGATCTTCAAGGAATGTCGATGAGGGCTGATCAGGCCGTTCTACGTCGCGATCGGGCTCCCGCAAGGTTCACCTTTCGTCGTGCTTCGCTGCGATGATAGACATGAAATCGAACGCGATCTCCGATCACGCGTGATCTTTCATCGCGCGTGATCTCAGGTCGAGTCGGCGTGCCTTATGATTATAATACGGGTCCCAGACCCGACAAGCATCGGGCCGCAGTGTGATAGCGGTGCAGCGGTATCGTTGACTTTCCGTGTTCTCAGCGCTAGAATGGCCCCAGGTGCCCGCGAGGAAGCTCGGATGCCGGGCGCCGGCGCCGAACGCCCCCGGCTCGACGGCAGCAGCGACTGATAGGATGTGAACGACATGGTCCAGAACAAGAAACTCGTCCTGATCGACGGGCACGCGCTGGCCTACCGGGCCTTCCACGCCCTGCCAGCGGACATGAGCACGTCGCAGGGGGAACTCACGAACGCCACGTATGGGTTCACGTCGATGCTGCTCAACGTGCTGCGCGATGAGCAACCCGCGTACGCCGCTGTCACCTTCGACAAGGGGCGTACGTTTCGTCACGACATGTACGAGGCGTACAAGGCTACGCGCGTCAAGATGCCCGAAGAGATGCACGCGCAGATGGATCGCATCCGTGAGGTCGTGGCCACTCTCGACATACCGATCTTCGAGGAGGAGGGCTACGAGGCGGACGACCTGCTGGGGACGCTCGCTTCTCAGGCCAGCGCCCAGTCCGTTGACACGCTCATCGCCACCGGCGACATGGACATTCCCCAGTTGGTGGATGGGCATACGCGGGTGCTCACCGCGCGCTGGCGCTGCTCCGATACGGCGATCTACGATCTCGAGGGCGTCCGGAAGCGCTACGGACTGGAGCCCGAGCAGCTCGTTGATCTAAAGGCGATGATGGGTGACAAGTCCGACAACATCCCCGGCGTGGCTGGCGTCGGCGAGAAGACGGCGGTCAAGTTACTGCAGCAGTATGGATCGCTGGAAGCTATCTACGAGCACCTCGAAGAGGTACCAACGCGCTTTAGGAACAAACTGCGCGAGGGGAAGGAGATGGCCCAGCTCAGCCAGCGCCTGGCAACGATCGACCGGGAGGCGCCAGTGACGCTCGACCTCGATGCCTGCCGCGTGCATCACTACGATCGAAAGCGGGTGCTAGCCCTTTTTCGTGAGCTGGAGTTCCGCTCGCTCCTGGAGCGCCTGCCCGCGGAGGCGCGGCCTGCGACGGCCGCGGCGCCCCAGCAACTGGGCCTCTTTGACGCAGCGGCCGCCCCGTCGCCTGCGGCGCCCGCTGGTGACTACCAGGTCGTCGGCACTGAGGACGCTCTGCTTCGCCTGGCGGAGCAGCTTGCCGATGCTCCGGCGCTGACCTTCGACACGGAGACGACGCATACCGATCCGATGCAGGCCGATCTGGTTGGCATCGCGCTATCGACGGCGCCCGGTGAGGCCTACTACGTCCCGACAGCGGCCCCTCCGGGCGATCCGCAGTTGCCGCTCGAGACCGTTCGCGCGGTGCTGGGGCCCGTGTTCAATGACCCTGAGCGACGCAAGTTCGCTCACAACGCCAAGTATGACCTGGCGATGATGCAGCTAGCAGGCTTTGATGTCAGAGGGCTGGCGTTCGATACGATGATCGCCGAGTGGCTGATCAACCCCTCGTCGAAGAACCTGGGGCTCAAGAACCTGGCGTTTGCCCGGCTTGGGCGGGAGATGTCGCCGATCACAGACCTGATAGGCACGGGTCGGACGCAGATCACAATGCGCCAGGTTCCAGTTGCGCGAGTAGGTCCCTACGCGTGCAGCGACGCTGACATGACCCACCAATTGGTAGCGGGGCTCGAAGCCGAACTCAAGGACAGGCGGTTGTGGTCGCTCTTCAGTGAGGTGGAGATGCCATTGGTGCCCGTGCTCGTCGCGATGGAAAAGGACGGCGTGTTGCTGGACGTGGGTCTATTGGCGCGCATGTCTGATGGGATGCAGTCGCGACTCGGCGACCTGAATCAGAGCATATGCGAGATGGTTGGCTACTCCTTCAACGTCAACTCTACCCAGCAGCTTTCGGATGCCCTGTTCAAGACGCTGGATCTGCCCTCTCAAGGCATGCGCCGGACCAAGTCTGGGCACTTCTCGACGGCGGCTGGGGTGCTCCAGCGACTGAAGGGTAAACACCCCGTGATCAACTTGATCCTCGAGTATCGCGAACTCACAAAACTGAAGTCCACGTACTTGGATGCGTTGCCTCGCCTGGTCAACCCGCGTACAGGCAGGCTGCACACCTCGTACAATCAGACCGGCACGGTCACGGGCCGCATTAGCTCGAGCGACCCTAACTTGCAGAACATCCCGGTCCGCACACCGTTGGGAAGGCGCGTACGAGGGGCCTTCGTCGCCCAGCCGGGCTGGAAGCTGGTCGCCGCTGACTATTCGCAGGTGGAACTTCGCGTGATGGCCCACGTCTGCGAGGACCCGGGGCTACTGAGCGCCTTCGCGCGCGGCGAGGATATCCACGCTAGCACTGCTGCCGCCATCATGGGCATCCCGCTTGCCGAGGTGAAAACGCCGCAGCGGCGGCTGGCGAAGGCCGTGAACTTCGGGCTGTCGTACGGTCAGACGGCCTACGGGCTGGCGCAGGCAACGGGATTGACGCATCCTGAGGCGGAGGATTTCATCAAGGCCTACTTCGAGCGATACCCAAAGGTGCGGGAGTACATTGATGAGACCAAGGTGCTCGCCACGCAGCAGGGATATGTGGAGACTCTGCTCGGGCGGCGGCGGTACTTCCCCGAACTGCAGCCGGGGAGCAGAGCCCCCCACGCCGCACGCCAGGCTGCCGAGCGTATGGCCATCAACGCGCCGATTCAGGGAACCGCCGCCGACATCATCAAGATCGCAATGGTCCAGCTCCACGAGGCCCTCCAGAATCGCCATCTGGACGCCCGTATGATCCTGCAGGTGCACGACGAGCTGATCCTGGAGACGCCAGATGCGGAGGTCCCGGAAGCTGCCGAGTTGGCTCGCGACGTTATGGAGAATGCGTTCGACCTGAAGGCGCCCCTCAAGGTGGATCTCTCCGTGGGTCAGAACTGGGATGAGATGTCGCCAATGGCGGCATCGTCCTGAGATTGACACATCGGCCCGCGCCGTCTATACTCCACTCGACACCAACCATATCAGGAGGACACGGTATGCCTTTCGAGACCGTTTCTGAGGCGATGGAAGCTGTAGTGGGTGGCGCCGACTCAAAGAAACTGGCTGGCCTGGACAAGGTAGTGATGTTTGATCTGTCGGGCGAAGGGGGCGGTCAGTGGACAGCGACTATCGCTGATGGCAAGATCGAGCTGGTTGAGGGGGCTGCTGGTACGCCCGACGCGACGTTCAAGATGAAAGCCGAGCATTTCCTGGGCATTGTCAACGGCAAGATCAACCCGATTACTGCCTACATGCAAGGGAGGGTGAGGATCGAGGGCGACATGTCGGTCGCCATGAAACTTCAGTCGCTCTTTATGTAGCCTGGGTCGTCTAACCAGAAGCCCCGCCGCTAGCGGCGGGGCTCCTTTCTGGAGCGCGCCCAGGGCCTTTGACAGGCACAACCGGCCATCCACCCGCCCACCTGCCCCCTTGACTTTGCCCACACTCGGCGCCCACTCCTCGTCCTCG
>JAUVSX010000395.1 GCA_030596915.1 Chloroflexota bacterium
CACCCGTCCTACGCTTGGTCGCAGAGCATGGCGCCGCCAGAATCCGCTCGAGTGGTTGGACAGTCATGCTGGACTGGAGTTCGTAGTCGCGGAGGTGGCGGCTGGGCCACGGTGCGCACGCACCACGGTTCCCTCCGAGGGAGTGAGCATGGCTGATCTCAGGGTCGAAATAGCTGGCATAGTCTTCCGGAATCCTGTGCTCCCCGCTGCCGGTCCGCCGGGATGGAACGGCGCGGCGATGCAGGCTTGCGCCCGGGGCGGCGCAGGCGCGATCGTGTCCAAGACAGTTTCGGTGGAACCAGCGAAGGTGCCCACACCGAACATGGCCACTGTGACGGGCGGCTTTCTCAACACCGAGCTCTGGTCCGAGCTCCCGGTGGAGCAGTTCGTCGAGACGGAGTACGCGCAGGCGAGGCAGATGGACGTCCCGCTCATCATCAGCCTTGGCTACAGTGCCGATGACATCACGCTCCTGGCGCCAATGGTGAGGCCGTTCGCAGATGCTTTGGAGCTGTCGAGCCACTATCTCGGCGACGATCCTACCCCGATGATGGACGCCATTCGCGCCGCCAAGGCGGCAGTGGACGTACCGGTGTTCATTAAACTCAGCCCCTTCCGCGATATGAGGTCAGCGGGCCTGGCCGCAGCCGAGGCAGGAGCGGATGGGATCGTCGCGGTGAACTCCTTCGGGCCCTGCCTGGGTGTTGACGCCGAGACCGGGCGTCTCTTGATGGGAAGCGCGGAGGGGTACGGATGGCTGTCCGGCCCTGCGCTCAAGCCGATCGCCCTGCGGTGCGTGTTCGACCTTGCCAGAACGGTGGATCTCCCCATTATCGGCGTGGGGGGAATCAGCCGGGGCCTCGACGCGATCGAGTTCCTGATGGTCGGCGCGTCCGCTGTGGCAGTCTGCACGGCTGCGATTGTTCGCGGCGCGAACGTCTTCGGTCAGATTGCCCACGACATCGGCGAGTGGCTCGACGGACACGGATACCGAACAATCGAAGAGGTGCGGGGGATGGCGATTCGGCGCTGGGAGACGCGCCGGGCTCGAACGACCCACGTTCCTCCCGAGCTCGATGTGGATACCTGTACCGGCTGCGGGCGTTGTGAGACCAGCTGCGTTTACGACGCGATCAGCGTCGTCGACAAGAAGGCCATCTTGAATGCGCAGCTCTGCTACGGGTGCGGACTGTGCGTTAGCCGGTGCCCGGTGCGAGCTCTGTCGATCGGCTGAGGAAGCGGACTTGATGAGGAGGAAGTGGACGTGAGCGGTGTACAACTGCGAGCCGGCATCGTGGGCTGTGGGGGGATCGCCAGGGCCCATCTGACCGGATACCAGGCCACGGACGGTATTGACGTCGCCATCGTCTACGACACATCGGAGAGGGCGGCGGCCGCGCTGGCAGAGGCCGCCGGTCCCGACGTCCAGGTGACTGCATCCGTCGAGGACATGATCAGCCAGGGGGTGGACGCCGTAAGTATCTGCACCCCGCCCGGCGCACACCTTGAGAGCTGCATCCCTTTCGTGACGGCTGGCGTGCCTATTCTTTGCGAGAAGCCGCTGGAGAGGGACGCAGAGAGGGCCGCGCAACTTGCGGCCGCAGTCCGCGGGAGCGACGTGGTGTTCATGATGGCCTTCTGCCACAGGTTCCACCCGCCTGTCGCCAAGCTGAAGAAGCTGATCGATTGCGACGTCTTGGGCAAGCCCCTCTTCTTCCGGAGCATCTTTGGTGGTTTCATGGACCTGGCAATGGACCATCGGTCGAGGCCCGAGCTGTCAGGCGGTGGCACCATGATTGACACCTGCAGCCATTCTGTGGATCTGTTCCGCTTCCTCGTTGGCGAGCCCTCAGCGGTAACATGCATGATCGGCAACGTCGGTCAGGATCTGCCTGTCGAGGATTGCTGCGCGCTGATCGTGAACGCCAGCGGACGGACATTGGGCGAGATTGCCGCGAGCCACTCGATTCCCGTCGGCACCAACGAGCTTGCGTGGTACGGCACCAAGGGGACTGCGATCCTTGAGTACTGGGACAAGCTTTATTATCAGGTGCAGGGCGAGGGCTGGATCCACGTTGACTGCGAACCGGCGCCGGACCGGTTTGTCCGCGAGATCAGGCACTTCGTGCAGTGCATTCGAGCAAGAGTCACGCCATCGGTCACCGTCGACGACGGGCTCGCGGCAAGCAGGATCATTTCTGCAGCCTACGAGTCAGCCGCCAACGGCATGGCGGTCGAAGTATCGTCCAGCGATCAGTTGAGAGTCTAGGGATGGCTGCAACCAGACGGCAGCCCTCATCGAGAATGTGCTTCATCGGTGGCAGACAGAAGCCCGGCGGGCTAAAGATGAAGTTCGAGGACGATCACGAGTCGGGGCAAGTTCGCGCGACAGTGACGGTGCCAGACGGATTCCAGGGCTACCCTGGGGTCGTCCATGGTGGAATAGTCGCGGCCATCCTGGACGAGACGGCAGGTCGGGCGATCCTGCTGGATGGGTCCTTCGACGATCTGATGGCGACCCTGCGTCTGACGATCCGCTACCGGCGACCCACTCCGACGGGGATCCCCCTTACAGCCGTGGGCTGGCTGAAGCGCCGGGGCGGGCTTGGCGCCCGGGTGGCTGGCGAATTACGCTTGCCCGACGGCACCGTCACCGCAGACTGCGAATGCACACTGGCCGAAGTTCCTGAAGAGTTCCGGCTCAATTGGGAGGAGGAAAGGGAGCACTGGAGGGTCGACCCGTGAGCGGGACACACTCTGTGCTGGGCGTTGTGCTAGCCGCCGGCCGTGGCAAGCGACTCGGTCCGCTCACGAGCCACGGCTCCAAGGCCATGGTGCGAATCGCTGGCCAGCCCATGATCGCACGCGTGATGGACATGCTGATCGATGGCGGCTGCAACCGACTGGTGGTCGTCGCACACCCGTCGGATGCACCACTAGTCGGGTTCCTGCGCGGGGAGCCCTGGGCATCCCGCGTACGGCTGGCGTTCCAGGAGCGCCGGTTGGGGATGGCACACGCCGTCACGTGCGCTACCCCCGCAATCCGGTTGGTGGGCGTATCCGAGTTCGTTCTCGCATCGTGCGACAACGTGTATCCCCGTGGCCACGTGTCCGCTTTGAGGGAGCGCCGCAGAGATGCCGGGCTTGACGCGGCGCTCACGCTGATGCGGGTTACAGCAGATCAGATTCCCACGTTGGCGGTCGTCTCGATGCGGGACGGCCTAGTCGACGCCATTGTCGAGAAACCGCGACCTGAGGATGCGCCATCGGACCTCGGCGTCCCGTCACTCTACGCGTTATCTGTAGAGATCCTGGACCTTCTCCCCGGCGTGCCTGTCTCGAACAGGGGCGAGTACGAATTCCCCGATGCTCTGAGGCTGCTCATCGAGGCCGGCGGAAGGGTAGGGGGCCTGGTGGTCGAGCGTCGCCTGACCCTCACGCGGCCGCTCGACTTGCTCCCACTCAGCCAGCTCTATCTGCACAGCGATCCGTCCTGCGCGGTGGTCGCCCGCGAGCTGCCGGACGGCGTCGCCATCATACCCCCCGTGCGCATCGAGAACGAGGTGGAGCTGGGTCCCGAATGCACGATTGGCCCAGATACAGTCCTTGAGAGCGGTTGCCGCGTGGGAAGAGGCGCTGTGGTTCGTCGGGCGGTCGTGCACGGAGGGACTACCGTGGAACCGGGGGCTATGATCGAGGACGCCATACTGTTCTAGCCAGGAGTATGCGTCCAAACGTGGCGCGAATTGCGGCGAGATCGCCAAACGGCAGCCCTCAAGCTACAGGCCCGGCACGACGCGTCGCATAGCCTCGTAGTGTTCCAGTGCCTTGCCAGCCCCCAGAGCCACGCACGCCATCGGGGCGTCGGCG
This sequence comes from Chloroflexota bacterium, assembly GCA_030596915.1. GTDB lineage: Bacteria > Chloroflexota > Anaerolineae > B4-G1 > B4-G1 > JAUVSX01. Next base: position 3,871 of record JAUVSX010000395.1, read on the forward strand.
ATGTAGGCCGGGACCCCCGTTTCGCGTGAGATAAGCTCATCCATCTTCCGCAACATCGCGCCTCCCCCTATCATAATGATACCACGGTCGATCACGTC
>JAUVSX010000160.1 GCA_030596915.1 Chloroflexota bacterium
AGCTCATCGAGGCTGAACTTGACCGCCGAGACCCAGAACGAGTCCGCCTGAGGATGTCCGACCCCCACGATCCGGCAAAAGTCCGCGCAAGCATGGCGCGCCTCGACGAGGTGCGAGCGGGCTTCTGTGAGACGCTCCGGTCGACCGACGCTGAGTTTCTCGCGACCCGCCCGAGCGCCGACGAGTGGTGCGTGATAGAGATCGTGCGCCACATGGTGTTCGCCGAGGATCTTTACCTCAACCGCTGGATCGAGCGCAACGACGTGCCGTGGTGCGCGGCGGGGCTTCTGCCGGAGTTCCTGGCGCGCAATCCGGACTACGCGGACGTAGGCAGCGAGCCAACCGCCGACCTGGAGGAGGTGTTGGCCGCCTGGGAGGCCATCCACACGTGCACGCAGGCATACGTAGCTGGGGTGACGGCCGAGAAACTACGGCGCGATACGAGCGAGCTCGACTTCGGGCAGGGGACCGTTGGAGGGATACTCCAGGGCCTGGCGTTGCATGATCTGAACCACATCCGGCAGGCGGAGGCGGCGCTGGCCGATTTGATGCACGAGGCAGCGACTGGCGGATGACGGGCAAGTGCGGGTTGATGCGCGCTCAGGTGGTCGTCCAGCCGTCGGTTCGTGGCGTTGGATGGGTCCGGGATCGCGGAAGGGCGATCGACGGGCAGCGTCGAAGGAGACAGTCCTGTGCTAGATGACATCCTAAGTGCATACGGCTGGTACGATCACCCGGAAGGTCCCAAGTTTGTTCAAACCCACCGTGACGAGTATCGGACGTCGGGGCATTGGCTCTTCCTTCCGGGCGTCTTCTCCGCATTCCACCGGGTGCTCAACAGCGAGGAGCTATGGCTGATCCACGAAGGGAGGCTACTGGTGCACGTCATCGATCCGGGTGGCGGTCACACGATCCTGCGCCTTGGGACGGACATCGCGGCAGGTGAGCGGCCTGTGGTTACCGTGCCCCTGGGCACCTGGCAGGCCGCCGAAATGGCTGAAGGGGTGCCCTACGCCTTCGGGACCAACGTGTGCGCGCCACCATTCTGTTTCGACGAGCTCGAGATTGCAGACAGGGATGAACTCGTGCGGGAGTACCCGGACCACGAAGACCTTATTCGACGCCTCACGAGGCGCAGTTGACACTTTCGCGGGGAGTTTCAAGGTGCTTCGATGCGAGCGCACGCGCGGCGCGCCAAACCCGCGCGATGGTCGTGGGGCTCTGGTGCGAGGATGAAGCGCGCGCAGCAAGGCGGTTGAGTGCGCTTTCTGTTGAGGGGAAGTTGGAGGTCTAGAGGTTTGTCGCGCGCAGGAACACTGGACTTCGCAGCCCAACCTCTTTCCTACGAGGCCCTGTCCGAAATCCCCGGGCCGGCCGCAAGGCGTATCGCGCTGCGTGTCACGGCAGAGGCCGAGCGGGCGCTGCGGCGTGGGCATCCCTGGTTGTTCGAGCGCGCAATCACCCAACAGAGCCACGAGGGGCGTCCCGGTGACCTGGCCGTCGTCTTCGACAGCAAACGCCGCTTCCTGGCCGTGGGGCTGTATGACCCCTGTTCGTCGATCCGCGTGCGCATCTTGCAGCACGGTGAGCCGGCCACGATCGACGAGGACTGGTTCAGGGCCAGGCTGGAGGCAGCGGCCCGACTGCGCGCGCCGCTGCGCGAACGGACGCCAGCCGCGGCGACCACCGGCTACCGTCTCGTCCACGGCGAGAACGACGGCCTGCCGGGGCTGGTCGTTGACCGCTACGAGCGGACGTCCGTCCTCAAGCTGTACACGTCGGCCTGGGTCCCTCACCTGGGGAATGTCCTATCGGCATTGGCGAGCGTCAGCCCTTCCGAACGACTCGTGTTGCGGCTCGGTCGGGCGATGGCGGACCATCAACAACACCTCTATGGCCTGTGTGATGGCCAGGCCCTGGGCGGCCCGGACCTCGAAGGGCCCGTCCTCTTCTGGGAGAACGGCCTGCGCTTCGAGGCCGACCCGGTTCGGGGGCACAAGACTGGATTCTACTTCGACCAGCGGGACAACCGCGCGCGCGTGGAACAACTCGCCGGCGGCAAACGTGTGCTGAACCTCTTCGCCTACACGGGCGCGTTCTCGGTCTTTGTGGCGCGAGGCGGCGCACGGGACATTGTCAGCGTCGATGCGAGCGCGCCGGCGTTGGAAGCGGCGGCCCGCAACATGGCGCGCAACCGAAGGTTTCCGGCCGTGGCAGCGGCTGCCCACGAGATCGTCGGCGAGGATGCGTTCGAAGTGCTGGGGCGGATGGGAAGAAGCGGCCGTCACTTCGATCTGGTGATCGTCGATCCGCCCGCCTTCGCCAGCAAGCGCGCCCAGGTACCGCAGGCCCTCGCGGCTTATGAGCGACTGACACGGCTGAGCCTTGCCGTGATGCGGCCCGGTGGCACGCTGGTGCAGGCTTCTTGTTCGAGCCGCGTGGATGCCGAGATCTTCTTCGAAACAGTCAATCGCGCCGCGGCGCGGATTGGGCGTCCACTGCGCGAGATCGAGCGAACCGGACACGGTCTCGATCATCCGATCACCTTCAAGGAAGGCGCGTACCTCAAGTGCCTATTCGCCATCGCTCCTTGATCGCCCACAGGGCCGTGGCCAGTCCGCACGACAGTCAACGAGGGTAGCACGCGTGTTCATACCGACGACGAGACGGGAACTCGACGAGCTGGGATGGGATACGCTCGACGTCATCCTGGTTACCGGCGACAGCTACGTGGACAGCCCGTTCATCGGCGTATCTGTGATCGGCCAGGTGCTGCTCAAGGCGGGCTACCGCGTCGGCATCGTCGCGCAGCCCGACGCGCAGTCAGACGAGATCGCGCGGCTGGGAGAGCCGGCGCTCTTCTGGGGCGTCACGGGCGGCAGCATCGACTCGATGGTGGCCAACTACACGGCGACCAGGAAGCGCAAGAAGTCCGACGATCTGACGCCCGGTGGGAGGAACGACCGCCGCCCGGACCGGGCCGTCATCGTCTATGCCAACCTGATCCGGCGCCACTTCAAGAGCACCAGGCCAATCGTGTTGGGCGGGGTCGAGGCCAGTCTGCGGCGGATCGCGCACTACGACTACTGGTCGGACAGCGTCCGGCGCTCCATTCTGTTCGACGCGAAAGCGGACATCCTCGTCTACGGCATGGCTGAGAAGACCGTCCTCGCGCTCGCAGAGCGTCTGCAGGCGGGCGATCAGATCACCGATCTGCGCGGGCTTTGCTACATCGCTCGCGAGTGCAAAGCTGGCACGATTGAGCTCCCATCCTACCAGGCTGTGGCGCGAGACCGGCGGGCGTTCATCGAGATGTTCCACGCCTTCTATCAGAACAACGACCCGATCACGGCAAGGGGATTGTGCCAGAAACAGGACACACGCTACCTGGTCCAGAACCCGCCCGCTGCCCCCCTCTCGCAGCGGGAGCTGGATGGCATATTTGAGATGGATTTCGAGCGCGCGCAGCACCCCTACTACGAGAGCCTCGGGCCGGTCAAAGCGTTGGAGACGATCAGGTTCTCGCTCACTACACACCGGGGCTGCTACGGCGAGTGCAACTTCTGCTCGATTGCCGTGCACCAGGGCAGGACGGTCCGCTGGCGGAGCGAGGCTTCCATCGTGAGGGAGGCCACGCGCCTGGCGCAACATCCCGAGTTCAAAGGGTACATCCAGGACGTCGGCGGCCCGACGGCGAACATGTACGGGTTCGAGTGCAAGAAGAAGGCCGCGCACGGAAGCTGTCCGGACAAGCGCTGCCTCTATCCACAGATCTGCCCGCAGATGAAGGTCGACCACGGCAAGCAGCTCGCACTCCTGCGACGATTAAGGCGTATCGACGGGGTCAAGGGCGTCTTTGTAGCTTCGGGAATCCGGTACGATATGGTGCTCGCGGACCGGAAGCACGGCCTCCCGTACCTGCGGGAGGTCGTGCGGCCTCACACGTCAGGCCAGATGAAGGTGGCGCCCGAGCACACTGAGGAGCGCGTGCTGCGCCGGATGGGAAAGCCGGGCAAGGGCGTCCTGCTTCAATTCCGGGACCTGTTCTACAAGCTGACGAAGGCCGCCCGCAAGGAGCAGTTCATCACGTACTATCTGATCGCCGCGCATCCGGGCTGTACCGAGCGCGATATGCATGCGCTCAAGCGGTTCGCCAGTCGCCACCTCAAGATCAACCCCAGGCAGGTGCAAATCTTCACGCCAACGCCTTCGACCTACTCCAGCCTGATGTACCACACGGCGATGGATCCATTCAGCGGGGAGAAGCTCTTCGTCGAGAAGAACCGCGCCGGGAAGCAGCGCCAGAAGAGCATTCTGACGCGAGGGGCGAGATATGAAAACTGAGGAGATCGAAGCCAAATCGATCCTCGTGAGATCGAAAATCCCAGACGCCGACTATGTCGCGAATCCCTACACGGGCTGCCAGTTTGGCTGCCTGTACTGCTACGCCACGTTCATGGGGCGCTTCGTTGGCGAGCCGCGCGAGAACTGGGGCAGCTACGTGTACGTGAAGACCAACGCCGTGGCGCTGGCCAGGCGGCAGTTGAGCAGATGGACGCCAGAGAAGCGTCAATCAAGGGTGCTGCTGAGTAGTGTCACAGACCCGTACCAGGGGGTGGAGGGCCGATACCGCCTCACCAGGGGCATTCTACAGGCACTTGTAGCGGCAGAGTACCCCGGACACGTCGGTATCCTTACCAAGTCGCCTATGGTGCTGCGGGACGTCGATCTGCTGCGGCAGTTGTCGAGGGCCGAAGTGGGGCTAACCGTCACGACAACAGATGACAATCTCGCCCGTTTTCTCGAGGTCAGAGCCCCTCCCTCGAGCCGTAGACTGGCGACTTTGCGGCAACTCGGCGAGGCTGGAATCCGAACCTTCGCCTTCGTCGGGCCACTGTTACCTCACTTCCGGTGCCAGCCGCAGATGCTAGACGATCTCTTCCGCGCCATTGCAGACACGGGTGTTGAGCAGGTCTATGTCGAGCACATGAATCTGCCGGCCTACGTCAGGGGGCGTCTACGGCGCGAGTTGCTCGACCAGCCGGAAGGCGTTCGCGTGACCTACGAGCGCGCCAAGACCGAGGAACACCGTGAGGTGCTGGGCCAGATGGTCGCGGAGTTGGTTGACAAACACGGTCTCGGCGTCCGCTTCGGCGGTGCGATGTACCATCCTAAGATGATGCGGGCGCAGAGCACGAGCCGAAGTGGGACGGGGGCCTAGAAGCGAGTCTGCGGCGGCTCGTCGCCGCACTCTGACTGACGCGAGCTGAGAGGTAGGCCTACGTGACTTCAAGCGTAGCGGCGCGGATCAACCTCGCGGTGTTGGTCGTCTCAGCCATGCTCTTCCTCACCTTCTACGCCAGGAGCGCTGGCCCGGCGGCGCTGGAGAAGAGGATTGGCGAGGGCGCCTATCCGCAGTGCACCCGCTACCGGATCATCGCCTCGGCTTTCGAGGCCGTCGCTGTAGCCTGCTACGTCGTCACCTTCTTCCATCCTCTGCCCGTCCCTCTGCCGCGGGTCTTCCCCTGGCCCTGGTGGGTTTCGGCATTGATCGCGCTCCTGATCGCTATTCCATCGGGGACCCTGATGTGGCGGGGCCTGAAGGACGCTGGCGCCGAGTCGCTCTTCGTGAAGAAGGAGCACACGATGTATGGCGGCATCTATCAGAAGATCCGGCATCCGCAGGCATTGGGTGAGCTTCCCTTCTGGTGGGTGTTCGCGTTTCTGCTGCACTCGCCGTTCCTGGCGCTGGTTTCGTTCGTGTGGGCGCCCATCTTCGTGATCATCTGCTGGGCGGAGGAGCGGGATCTGCTGATCCGGTATGGGGAGGCGTACGAGGCGTACCGGGCGCGGACGGGCGCGCTGTGGCCGAGGAGGAGGTGAGCGCACCGCGGGGATCTCCTGCAAGGTGGCCCTGTTGCTGCGAATAACACGCCGACGCGGCCGCCCTGGACGAAGCTAGGGGGTATTCGTCCGGCGACTGGTCACTGTCGGCAGCTCTCCATTACGCACGCGGTCGTACATATCGTCGAACAGCTTGAGTACTTCTGGGTCGTCCCCAATCTCAGCGAGATACCGGTCCACGTCCGCGTACCTTGTCCGCAGGAACCGGTCGAAGAACTGAGGTCCCCGCATGATGTTCCTCGAGGGTGTATGAATCGGCCCGTATCGCTTCATCGGGTTGAAGTAGTAGATGATGGGCATCAGTTCTCGCGGCTCTGTGATCCCTAGGCGAACCGCAAGCCCGGCCCACGTCTTGATGAACTTGCGGTTGATGTCAACGAACTTGCCGGTGTCGTGATCGTCGTTGTACTTCAGCTCGGCGTAGACGTTCAGGAGACCATCTGCGCGAAAGAGGGCATCGATGTCCTTCACGATTCCTTGACGTTGGTCACTCGACGCAGCACGTTCGGTGACAACTATCCGCTCCAGCAGGCCATCGAACATCGACGTGCAGTCGTCGGGGCTGTCAGGGAGTTGTCGCTGGGTTATGTAGTTGTCGATGATGCTGTCTGTCTGAGGTGTGAAGAACAGTTGCACCTTCTGCCCCGAGTCTGGCAACGCTTCGACCCCGGGGTCTAGCCTGATGATCTCCCCTAGCAGTTTCTCGATGAAATAGCCGAATTTGATGTTGAGGCCCTGAAGAACCCCGCCAATAATGCGGTACTTAATGGGGACGAAATGGACCTTTCGCGTGTGTCTGCGCGTCATCGCGCGGATGTTGGCGGCAGACATGCTCGTCTCGAGAATCTCAAAGATCGTTCGCTGGACGATTTCCCGCACCTGGTCATTCATTCGACATCGCTGTGTCAAGGCGATAGCGCTCCCGGAACTCATCAAGCCGAACCAGGCGGCCATTCTCTTCGAGGTACCAATGATCCCATCCGTTGCAGGGCGCACCGTTCATATAGTGGGCGCCCGCTTTGTGGATACTCCCTTCGAATCCATCGTCTGTAAGAACACGGGCATCCGGCTTGATCCTGGCTG
>JAUVSX010000485.1 GCA_030596915.1 Chloroflexota bacterium
AGTGCACTCGCGAGGGTGGGCGCCTCAACGGACCTGGGCGCCGGCGTCTATGTGGGTCGTAGCCGGCGAATGCGCGTAGACCGCGGTGAATGGTGGAATCCGCGTGGACTTCGCAGACTTCAGTGACGTTCCAGTTGTGGATGGGCATATCCACTTCCCTCATCCGGACCTGGTCGGCGACCTCATCGCCGTGATGGATGGGACCGGGGTGGCACGAGCCAACCTCGTCAGCGTTCCCGATCCCGCACAGATCAACCAGAACCCTGCCCTCATCCACTTCAAGTCGCTGCACGCTCAGCGCGCCTACATCAGCGGCGCCCTGGACTACACTGCGACGTTGGCAGAGGCCGAAGGTGCTGCACGTGCGCTCGCCGGCCAGATCAGGACGCTGCGCGCCATCGGGTTCGACGGGCTCAAGCTTGTCGAGGGGAAGCCTACCGTGCGCCGGACGTTGGGCCTCCCCTTCGACGGCAACGCCTACGCTCCGATGTGGGCTGCCCTTGAGGAGTTGGGTTTCCCGGTCGTTTTCCACGTCGCGGACCCTGAGGAGTTCTGGGACCCCGAGAGGTGCCCCGACTGGGCGGCGGCTCACGGTTGGTTCTATGGTGATGGCGGCTTCCCATCGAAGGAGGGATTGTACGCCGAGGTGGACGCGGTCCTGAAGCGTCATCCGGGCCTCCGGATCGTATTCGCCCATTTCTACTTCCTGTCGGCCGACCTGGGACGGGCGAGCGACTTCCTCGACACGCACCCGGAGATATACCTCGATCTCACGCCGGGCGTCGAGATGTACCTCAACTTCGCTCGGGACGTCGACGCGACGCGTGACTTCTTCATCAGGTACGCAGACCGCATCATCTACGGCACGGATATCGGCGCTGGAGCCACTGTGGACGGTCCGCGCCGCGGGATTGCCTGGGACGAGTCAGCCGGCAGGGCCTGGGTGGTCAGGAGCTTCCTCGAGACCGGGGAGCCGTTCTCCGCGCCGGTGGGCGTGGGCCACTGGCTGGGCATGGATGCAGAGGGCTTCCACGGCATCGCTCTCCCTCGCGACGTGCTTGCGCAGATATATCACCTCAACGTCGAGCGACTGTTCGGTTCAGATCCGGCCGCCCTTAACGCTGAAGCAGCGATCGCGGAGCTCGACCGGCTGGCGGCCCTGGTTGACTCGCGGGAAGGGGAGTCGGTCGACGGCCCAGCCCGGCAGGTTGCTGGCCGGCTGAAGGCGGAAGCGTAGGCCGACTGGTCGCACGGGGGCTGGTGTTTGTCGCGGCGAGGCCCTGGCCGTGCCACGCCTGCTTGCGGCCGATGTGGCGCTGCAGCGTCGCTGGTCCAGACGGCCGAGCCACTTGTCGTCTTGGTGGTATGTCCGGAGTGGAGGTCCGCTTCCCCGGATCGTAGGGCGTAACTGCCATACCCCAGGAAGCAGCCGGTAGCGTACGCACTGAGCGTACTCTTCGTACCCATCTCTAGCTCTTCGCGCAGCGTCCTATCCTCCAGCGCCGTGCGGACGAAGACAACGACGCAGGTCATCGTGGCTGGGATGAGTGACCACAGCGAGCCCAAGACGAACGGCGTGACGACCGAAAACAGCAGAAAGCCTGCGTATCCCGGGTGACGGATCTTGGCATACGGGCCGCTGGCCGCCATGCGCTGCTCGGGACGAGGCTGGATGAGCGTCGTCCCGGCGAAGTCGGGGTTGGACGCCATTGCCCATGTGGCCAGCAGGGAGCCAAGCAGGGCGATGGCGACGCCGCCGATGGCGACGCCGCCGATGGCTAGCCAGAGCGGAAGCGGCGGCGACGAGGAGTACCGGGCATCGAGACCCGCTACGAGCCACGTGTCGACGGGTCCCCACAGCGCCATGATCCCCGACAGCGGTCTATCCCAGTTCCGCGTTTCTCCGCGTGCCTGGAACCGCTCCAGGATCAGCTCCGGGGAAGTCCGCAGCACGATCAGGACCGTTGTCGCCTTGCTGGCCGCCATCACGCCGACGAACAGCCATCCCATCATCCAATCAACGCGCCCCACGGCGGAGAACAGGACCGCCGCCGAGAGCACGACGAACGCAGTGTTTCTCACCATCCTACGGACGGTCAGTCTCGTCCTGCCAGGACCCACCGTATCAGGCGCGCGCCGTCGCAAGGGCGTCATCCGGAGTTCTGTTCTCGCAAGTCGCAGGCGGCCAGCAGATCGAGGCCGGGACGCGGCGTGCCGCCCTCAGCACGTTGTGTGAGCGAGCAGTACCACGAGCCGGCCCTGGGCTCGCTGATCGTTGAACAACCGGAAAGCATCCGGCGTCCGCAGGATGTGGACCTCGATGCCCTTCAGGTCTCTGACGGCTGGGTCTACGGACGCTGCGCCGTGCCAGCCGGTCCCAATGATCAATACATCGACCTGCGGTGACACCAGAGATCGCACTTCATCGAATGAGATCGTGTGGGACTTGTCCCGAAACCAGAGACCCCCACGAGGACCGACGGTAATGTCGAGGGTAGGTACCGGCATCAGGCCATAGACGGTCAGCCCGAAACGGGCGTACGTGATCCTTCCATAGGCTGCCGACGTGAGAGGCAATAGCACGATCAGCACGACTGCCGCCGTGAGCAGAATCGTGCAGAGGCGCCCCCTGCACAACTTCAGTACCAGCAGGACCACGCCGCCGCCGCCGGCCGCCCCCACGAGGGCGATCACTACAGCCGCGGTTGTTCTCCGCTGCCCGTGCTCGGTCAGATAGGTCTGCACGACGCCCGCTGCCACGAGGGCAAGGATCAGGGCTGCCGCGCCCACCAGAGCCGCCGTTCCCACTCTGCGCTTCATCGCCAACTGGCTAGCGCGCTGTCTAGCATGCACGCTCGCGCTTGCCCTCGACGAGGGCTCGCAGGAGCTGGATACGCCCGATATGCAGCGCGGTGTGGCACGCTGTGATGAAGAGCCAATGAGCCACCGTAAGGCCATCTGCCGACGTGTCCGGGATCTGGTGG
>JAUVSX010000100.1 GCA_030596915.1 Chloroflexota bacterium
AGTTCCCGATCTCGATGATCAGACGGTCGGACAGCCCGCGACCGGTCGCGGCTCGCGTTCGCACCGTTGTCTCCGAAGGACCGCCAGTCCGGGTGACGGCCTGACCTAGAGCCCCAAGATGTGCCGAACCTGGTCGCGAATGCCCTCCAGGTCAGATGCGGGCATCTGTCCCAGCGAACGCTCTATCATCGCGCGCTTGATGGTGCGAACGATGCCAGTCGCCACCGAAGGATAGAGCAGCCCGGCCTCTTGCCAACCTCTGATAAGGTGATCCCCCGCCAGCAGACGCTGCACATTGCCGGTGATGGCTGCCACGATTGCTTCCTGCCGACCTTGGTGGTATTGAGAGGTGCTGAGGACAACCGCAGGACGGCGTTTGGCGCCCGTCTCGTCGCTGAAGATGAAGCGGACGAGGACGACGTCTCCTTGCTCCCAAGAGTCACTATAGGCCGTCATAGGCCGCGTCCTTCTCATTGTCCCATAGTTCTGCCAAGACGGGGTCGGATGCAGCAGTCAGTGCCAGAAGACCCTCTTTCTCAGCAAATTGTATCCAATCCGTCGCGAGCCGCTCCTCAATGGTGCTCAACACGTACTCACGAATAGTGACATCGCGGTGGGCAGCCATCAGACGAAGGCGCCGCCTGACCTCCACAGGAAGGTCGATGGTCAGCCGGCTTCGCTTTGCAGGTGTTGTAGCCATTGCACATTCTCCTCATGGCCATTCTAGCACCTTTGTGGTAAGGCAGCCAGCCACCTCGGCTAGGGCGACATCGGCCATCCACCTGCGTCCACCCCAGGCACGTTTGATCAAGAGCTTCTCGGCGCGCGGGATGGCTGGTGGGTCTCAGCTTCGCCAGAGCCTCTCTGGGGCGGCGGTAGGCAGATCGCAGGTTCTTTGCCCTGTCGGCGAGCGCCTGCCGGTCCGAGGACCCGGTGTCGCTACACCCGCCCGCGCGCCTCACGCCGAGGGATGCCGACCACCAACGCCAAGGGCCCCAGCAGCAACAGCCACATCGTCACGGTTAGGTCAAAGCGCTCGGCCACCAGCCCCAGCCCCAGCGGGATCATGCCCGCCACCAGGCCGGCGATGTTGCCCACCGTCATCACCGTGCCACTCTGGCCAGGCATCGCCGTGTAGAGCTGAGCCTGGAGCACCACGTACCAGCCCGAGCTGAACAGGCCCAGGAGCGCTAACAACCCCAGCTTGGCCGGGAAGCCCTCCACCAGCAGGAAAGCGGGGAAGAGGACCGACACGAGCAGCGCGCTCCAGCGCACAAGGCGCAGGCCGCGCACGCGCTCCAGAAGGGGGACCATGATCACGCCGCCCAGAAGCCCCAGCCCGGTCCACACCGCCACGGCTAGGCCCGCCTGGGCAGGCGTCACCCCAACTACGTCCACGAAGTAGAGCGCGAGGAACCCCAGCAGGACGTCCATCATCAGATCCGCGAGCTCGAGCAGAGCAAGCCAGCGTACCACCTCGCCGCGACGAAGGGCGCGCAAAGCCCCTGCCAGGCCTTGTTTGAGCGCGGGACCTATTGGGCTCCGCCCCTCTTCGTCCTTCGATATGGCGGGCTGAACGCGGGCCGGAGTGAGAACGCGGGACGCCACAAGGACCAGTGCCAGAGCCAGGCCAGCAAACGCGAGGTAGAGGCTGCGCCAGCCGAGGCCCGCTCCCGCCACAGCAGCAAGGGCAAGGGGCCCAGCGACCACGCCCACCGAGCCGGCGAGGGTCCAGCGGGCCATGTTCTGCTCGTGACGGCTGGGATTGGTGTCCATCAGCGTCGCCTGCGACAGCGACACGAACCCGCCCGATGCGGGGTACATGAGCGTGAACGAGAGAAGCAGCGCGACGAAGTCCTGGCTCAGCGCCATCAAGAGGAGTGCCAGCGCGAACACCACGCCTCCGCCCAGGATCAGCACGCGACGGCGCCATACGTCGCCCAGTATCCCCAGGAAGGGCTCAATCACGCTGCTGACAAGGCCGGGAACTGCGAGCGCGACGCCGATCTGAGCGTAGCTCAGGCCCAGGTCGTCGCGGATAAGCGGCCAGGCAGCCTCTCCCGCCCCGAAGACGAACTCGTCTAGGAACTCGATTGCTAGGAGCGTGAGGACAAAGACGCCTGCACGGCGAGAGATCCTGGATCGAGGTTCAGATGACGAGTTCGACACCCTAGTCCGCCATCAGAGGCCCAGACGTGGAAGCACGCAAGTGGTGCGCGAGGCCTCCAGGTCCGTACGCTTGCGGACCGTACGCTTGCGGACCTTACGGGCTCAGGGCGAGAGGTCGAACTGGTCCTTCCACGCCGGCACGGCCACGTGCTGAACGCCCATCGTCCTTAGATCGCCCGCCAGCGCTTCGCAGGACTCCGGCTCACCGTGCACGGCGAAGGCGTGATTCAGTCCCCCGGCGATGGGCCTCACCCATTTCAGGAGCTCATTCCTGTCGGCGTGGGCACTGTAGCCGTTGATCGTCTCGACGCGGGCGCGCAGCCGGTATTCCTCCCCGAAGATCTTCACCGTCGGCTGCCTCTCGACCAGTCGCCGCCCCAAGGTGTGCGGGGCCTGCCAGCTAACGATCAGCACCGTGTTGCGGGAATCCTCGATGTTATGCTTTAGGTGATGCTGGATCCGGCCCGCCTCGCACATCCCAGAAGCGCTGATAATGACGGCAGGGCCCTCCCGGCGGTTCAGCTCCTTGGAATCCCGCACGTTGCGCACGTAGTGCAGACGATCGAAGCCGAAGGGGTCAGGATGGCGGTCCCGGGCGATGAACTCCCGCAGTTCCTCGTCGTAGCATTCCGGGTGGAGCCGGAAGATCTCCGTCACGTTCACCGCAAGAGGACTATCAACGAAGATCGGTATGTCCGGCAGCTTTCCGTCGAGAAACAGTCGATGGAGGCTGTACACAATCTCCTGCGTACGGCCCACCGAGAATGCGGGGATGATGACCTTGCCGCCCCGGCGGTATGTCTCGCCGATCAGCTCGAACAATCGTTGCTCCGCCTGCACGTGGGTGGGATGAGTGCGGTTCCCGTAGGTGCTCTCGATGATCAGCACCTCAGCCGGTGGGGCCGGGGTAGGATCGCGAAGGATCGGCATCTCACTCCGACCGAGATCGCCAGTGAAGACCAACCGCGTCCGGCGCCCGTCTTCGTCTATCTCCAGCAGCACGGTGGCCGAGCCGAGGATGTGACCTGCGTCGAGGAACGTGCACTGCACACCAGGCGCAATCAGCACCGGGCGGTCGTAGCCCACGCTCACGAAGTGCTCCAGGCTGGCTACGGCATCGGCGTGGGTGTAGATCGGCTCGATCGGCGGCTCACCCTTGCGGGCGCGCTTCCGGTTGACGTACTTGGTGTCCTGCTCCTGGATGAAGGCGGAGTCGCGCAGCATCGCCGAGCACAGGTCCCGGGTGGCGAAGGTGCAGTAGATCGAGCCCTGGAACCCGTTGCGTACCAGGTTGGGGATGTTGCCTGAGTGGTCGATGTGTGCGTGGGACAGGACCAGGCAGTCGACACCTCGAGCATCGAAGGGTAGGTTACGGTTGCGCTCGAAGCTCTCCCGGCGTTTGCCCTGGAACAACCCGCAATCAAGTAGGATGTTGTGCCCGTTAACCGGGATCAGGTGTTGGGGGCCGGTCACAGTCTGAGCTGCGCCGAGGAACTGGATTCTCATAGGTGGGGGACCTTTCCGCAACCCGTGCTACCGGGTCTCAGCGCCCTTTGAGGACGCGCAGCAGCTCCGAACCGTACTTGTCGCGCTTCCACGGGCCGAGCCCGTCAATGTTCTCAATGGCCTCATAGGCGGCGGGATTCTGCTCAACCAGCGACCACAGGACGTGGTTGCCCAAGATCACGTCCGGGTCTACCCCTTGCCGGCCCGCCACGCGCTTGCGCCAGGCGCGCAGCTCGTTGTACCGCTCCTTCTCCATCCGCGAGTGGCGTGGCGGGGGCGGCGGAAGCGGCGGAGGCTTGGATCTGATTCCCAGCTTGACGGCCCGAAGGATGCCCTCGCCATACCTGCGCACGTGGTGGCTCCGCATCCCCTGCATGCCTACCAGATCCGACTTGGAACGAGGGGTAGCTGTAGCCAGTGAGACGAGTGTGCGATCACCGAGCACCTTGAACGGCGGGGTATCCTTGCGCCGAGCCTCCCCGTCGCGCCAGACATAGAGCTGGCGCAAAATGGCCTGCTCGCGACCCGTCAATTTCGAGGCGCCCTTGATCCGCCAGAACCCCTGCGCGGCGAAGGGTCGAGGCGAGGCCTCGGAACAGGCGACCTCCTCGAAGACCTCCTGGGCCTCCTCCGAGCGTCCCCTCTGTAGTAGAGCGTTGCCCTGCAACTGGCGAAGGGGCAGCAGATAGCGGGTGTCCAGGCAGGCGTAGGCCAGTGCATCTTGCTCCAGCGGCCGCATGCCCCAATTGTAGCGCTGGTAGCGCTTGTTAGTTCGCACGCCGAAGGTGGCGTTCAGGATATCGCCCAACCCAACCCTGGGCCATCCCAGGATGCGCGCTGCCCACATCGTGTCGAACAGATTGGCGAAATGAAAGCCAAAATCCCGCCTCAGGCACATCACATCGTACTCGGCAGCGTGGAAGACCTTCTCCATCGCGGAATCCGCGAACACGCGTGCCAAGGGCGCGATGTCCAGATCGGCCAGCGGATCTACGAGGTAGTCACCGTTCGGCGTGGAGAATTGGATCAGACACACCTGTTCCCGGTAGGCGTACAGCGAATTCGACTCGGTATCGACCGCGATGGCAGGCTGAGACGAGAGTTCGTCCAGCAGTGCCTCCAGTTGGCGCTGGGTGACCACAAGCTTTGGGCACACCGGGATCTCCGATCGGGCGCGCTCCGAGGAGGTCATATCAGGGGGAGAAGTACGAGCGTGGCCAGCCCAAGGTATATGAAATACCCGAGCGTGTCGGTAATCGTGGTAACGAGGATGGGCGAAGCCAGAGCGGGATCAACCTTCGCTACCTGCATTCCCAACGGGACCGTCACGCCCGCGATGGCAGCGCCGACCAGGTTGATCAACGTAGCGAGACCGACAACCACTCCGAGCATCGGGGACCCCTTCCAGATCAGGGCAACGAGGGCGACCAGGAGCCCGACGGTGAGCCCATTGACCGAACCGATGAGGAACTCCCGCGCCAATGCACGCAGTCCGTCGCGCGGGTCTACCTCGCCGAGCGCAAGCCCGCGCACCGTCACCGTCATGGTCTGGGTGCCGGCGCTTCCGGCCACGCCGGCCACGATCGGGAAGAAGGCTGCCAGGGCCGCGATGCGCGCGATCGTCCCCTCGAACAGGCTTAGGATAGCAGCCGAGGCCATCGCTGTGCCCAGGTTGACGACGAGCCAGGGCAGCCGGGTTCGCAGCGCAACTGGAAAAGGCACGTCGGGCGGATGCTCCTCCGGTACGCCACCCAGTCGATAGATGTCCTCCGTCGCCTCCTCTTCCAGCACGTCCACCAGGTCATCGTGCGTGATGCGGCCGATCAGCCGACCCGCACTGTCAACAACGGGCAAGGCCATGAGGCCGTAGCGGGCCATCAGTCGGGCGGCCTCCTCCTGGTCGGCACTCGCCTCGACCTGGAAGACCTCCATATCCATGATCGTCTCAAGATCGGCGGAGGGCGGCGCGACGATCAGTTGACGCAGCGAAACCACGCCTACGAGATGCATGTCCTCATCTACTATGTAGAGGTAGTAGAAGTCCTCCGAGTCGGGCGCGATGCCGCGCAGGTAGGCAATCGCGTCAGCAGCGGTCATTCCTCTGTGGAGTACGAAGGGAGCGGAGGTCATCAGGCCGCCGGCGGTGTCATCCGCGTGGACGAGCAGCGGGCGCACCTCCTCCGGCTCCGTCATCGCCGCCAGAACCTCTGATGCCTGCTCCGGGGGAATGTCGCCCAGAAGATCGGCGGCTTCATCCGGCTCCATCTCGTCGACGATGGCAGCCAGGTCCTCCAGCTCCAGGCGGCACGCGATTTCGGCAGCTTCTTCCTCCTCGAGCTCCTCGAGGATGTCGGCCGAGTCCTCCAGGTCGAGACGAGGGAGCAGTTGATCTTGCTCGGCGGGAGGGAGGTCGCTGAATAGGTCAGCCTGATCGGGCGGGCGCAGCGCCTCGACCAAAGCCACGGCGTCGTCCCACTGGCCCGATGCCAGCGCCAACCGTACCTGTTCAACAATGACGTCTACGTCAACGGCTTCCACGCTGTATACCCCTCTCCGATGGATCATTATGCCGCCTTTGACAAGGGATGTCAATCGTGGCGAGCGTTCACGCTGGTCTCTTCCAGGAGAACGGGAGTTCGCTGGCACATCGGCACGGGGCCAGCAGGCGCGCGCGGAGAAAGAACGCTGTCGGCGGGGCCGGACACGGATAGGAAGCGAGCGGCAGGGAGTGGGCCGAGTCCTGCCCGGTCACTCGGCGCCGACCGGCGCCGGCAGCCGTACAGTGAACTTGCTGCCCAGGCCCACTACGCTCTCGACGGAGATGGCGCCGCCGTGAGCTTCGACGATCTCCTTCGTGATCGCCAGCCCCAATCCAGCTCCTCGACTTCGGCGACGGGCCTTGTCCACCTGGTAGAATCGCTCGAAGACGCGAGGGAGCTCGTCCGGCGGGATTCCTTCGCCGGTGTCGGTAACCACCACCTCAACGAAGCCGGGTTGCTCGTGCAGGTGCGCCACTACCAACACCCTGCCCCCGGCGGCCGTATGTGCCACAGCGTTGTCCAGCAGATTGGTGAAGACTTGCGCCAGCCGGTCGCCATCGCCTCGCGCGACGAGCCCGGGGGGGACGTCCACAGCCAGCGCCACCTCAGCGGTCTCCGCTTGGAGGCTCAGTTTCTCGACGCACGCTGTCAGCAGCGGCGCGAGCTCAACTGAGTCGTTGGCCATCTCAATCTGGCCCGCGTCGAAGCGCGCCAGGACCAGAAGGTCATCCACCATACGCCCCATGCGCTCCGCTTCATCGTGGATGACGCGCGCCGAACGGGCCACGTCGCCGGCATCTGCCGCCGTGCCGTCGAGCAGGGCCTGGGAGAAGCCCTGGATGGAGGTCAGGGGGGTCCTGAGCTCGTGTGAGACGTTGGCCACGAAGTCGCGCTGTGATCGCTGGGCTGCCTCAACCTGGTCAACCATCCTGTTGAAGGTGCGGGCCAGATCCCGCACCTCGCGCGGGCCGGAAACAGCTGCACGCGTGCCCGTCTCGCCGCGCGCGATGGCCTGTGCCGCGCTCGCGACCCGCCGCAGCGGCGCCGACACGGACCGGCTGATCAGCAAGGCAAGCAGGGCAGAGACCATCAGAGCCACCGCTCCTGCCTGGATCAGCGGCGGCAGCAGGTTCTCGGCGAACCAGGCCAACAGCGCAGGACGGGCCTGAAGCGCAGTGAAGAGGATGATCTGTCGCTGCCCGTCAGGTGCGGGCAGGACATCGCCGATGTAGGCCCAACGCTCGCGATCTGGGCCGGTGAAGAAGCCGACCAGTGGCGGCGTGCCCCTCAGAATGCGCCGGCGAGCCAGTGGCGGAAGTCTCTCATCGGTCCACGCGCCGTCGCTGTCAAAGCGAATGGCGCCGCTATCGTCGACCATCAGGATGCGCACATCTTGATCCCCAGCGGCCCGCAAGAGGAGTTCCTCGAGAATCTGATCCGACTGGTTAGCCGCCCGGCGGGCGATGGGCAATGTTGCCCGCGCGGCAGCCTCGAGCTGCAACCCGACGGCGCGCGTCCAGAGCGGGCTGGTGCGCACGAAGAGGAGCAACAGCAGCCCCACCAGCGCGAGGCAGACGGCGATCACGGCGAGGTACGACAGAAGCACGCGGGCGCGGAGTGACCTGAACACGTTATCAGACCACCAGCTTGTACCCCACGCCCACGACGGTCTCTATCGTGACGCTCGAGCCGGTCAGCTTCTTGCGCAACTGAGCGATGTGCACATCGACCGTGCGCGTCTCACCATAGAAGTCGTAGCCCCAGACCAGATTCAGCAACTGCTCACGGCTTAGGACCATACCCCTGTGCTCGGCAAGCGCCAGCATGAGCTCGAACTCCTTGTGGCGCAGCCGGGCCGGCTCGCCGGCGATCGTGATCTCGTAGCGCGCAGGGTCGATCGTGACGTCGCCTACCCTGACGGGCGCTTCGGCGCTGAAGGCCGGCTGCACGCGGCGGAGGATAGCCTTGATCCGGGCGACCAGTTCGCGGGGGTTGAAGGGCTTGGTGACGTAATCGTCCGCGCCCAATTCGAGCCCGACGATCTTGTCCACGTCATCATCCCGGGCTGTGAGCATGATGATGGGCAGATTGGGCGCAGCCTTTCCCGCCCGCACGCGGCGGCAGACGTCCCAGCCGTCGACCTCAGGCAGCATCAGGTCTAGCACCATAAGAGCTGGGGGGCGACGGCTGATCGCCTCGAGCGCCGTCGCGCCATCGCCAGCCGCCTGCACCCGGAACCCTTCACGTTCCAGGTACATGCGCACCAGATCAACGATGTTGGCCTCATCGTCGACGACGAGGATTGTCTCGCCCCTTCCCGGAAGCTTCAAGCCGTCGCTGCGACGGCCGCTTCCGGGAAGGTTGTCCCTACTCAAGGTGATACCTCCTGAGGAGCTCCGGCTCAACAGGGGAATCTTGACCCTCGACAAACCCTCGGTAGGCATCGCCGGTTGGGAACAGCTCTGGCACAATCGATGC
>JAUVSX010000229.1 GCA_030596915.1 Chloroflexota bacterium
CGCTCCTCGCAGCCGCCGAGGAGCGCCTGCTCGAACGGGGGTGCAGCGAGATCGTCGCCTTCGATCACGACTTCCGAGTTCCTGCATACCACCTGGCCCACGCCGACCTCACGGACCGATGGGACCACGTGCACGCGCTTCTGGGAATCAACGGCTACCATCGGGTCCGGGGCGAAGTCTTCCTCGATTGGCCGGACTTCCAGCCCCCTGATGCGGGCGACTGCCCGGTCAAGGCGGACGTACGCATCGAGCGCTGGCCCGACGGCGGGACGCGCGACAACTTCGCCGTCAACGCGCACCTGGGTGAGGAGAAAGTGGGCACCTGCATATGCTGCGACGGAGGGGAGTTCGCCAGCGACGCGCCGGCCCAGGATTGGGTGTTCACGCTTTGGCTTTGGGTGGATGACTCCCTGCAAGGCAGAGGGCTGGGACGCTACCTGCTTCTGCGCGCGCTGGCTGAGGCGCGCGCAGTGGGATATCGCCACGCCGCCATCAGCACGGACTGGACCAACCACCGCGCGGTCCTCTTCTACGGCAACATCGGCTACCGAGCTGTCGACTGGACCTCGCTGTATCGACGAGGAGCCCGAGATGAATCTGCATGAGTACGCGCGGCGAATGCCAAAAACGGAGTTGCACGTCCACCTTGAGGGGTCGATTCGCCCCCCCACGCTGTTGCGGTTGGCGCAACGGAACGGCGTGGCGCTTCCAGCGCAAGACGAGGCAGGCCTCGAGGAGTTCTACCGCTTCCGCGATTTCGACCATTTCATCGCGGTCTACATCACCGTGACGCGCTGCCTGCGCACACCCGACGACTACAGACTGATCGCCTACGAGTTTGGCGCCAACTGCGCCCGACAGAACATCCGTCACGCCGAGGCAACCTTCTCTGTCGAGACCAACATACGCTTCACCGGCCTTTCTTGGCAGGCCATCGTGGAGGGCCTGAATGAGGGGCGCTCTCAGGCTCGCGAGGAGTATGGCGTTGACTGGCGTTGGGTATTCGACATCGTGCGGAATCTGCCGGAAACGCAGGACGAGGTCGTGGAGATCGCCTTGGCGGCGCGAGAACACGGAGTCGTTGCGCTGGGCCTTGGCGGCACCGAAAGCGACTTCCCGCCGGAGCTGTTCGTACGGAGCCACGCGCGGGCGCGGGCAGAGCGCCTGCCTCGGGTACCACACGCGGGCGAGACAGCCGGACCGGAGAGTGTGTGGGCTGCGTTGCGGCTGCTGCACGCCGACCGCATTGGGCACGGCGTGCGATCGGCCGAGGACCCCGCCCTGGTCGCCTTCCTGGTAGAGACTCAGACTCCCATCGAACTATGCCCGACCAGCAACATCCGCCTGGGCGTCTACCCAGGCTATGAAACACATCCGCTGCGCGACCTCTGGGACGCCGGCGTGCTTGTCACAGTCAACTCCGACGACCCACCCATGTTCGGCACAGACCTCAACCACGAGTACGAGGTCCTGATAGACCACTTCGGTTTCGGTCTCGACGAGCTGGAGGAAGTCAGTCTGAACGGCGTGCGAGCGAGCCTGCTGCCTGAGCCCGACAAGACCCGCCTGGAGCGGACGTTCCGCACCGAGTTCGCCGAGCTGCGCGGTGAGTTGGGCAGCACGCCGCGTGCCCGATCCCTGTAGCCGCGGTTTCCATACCGCGCCCTGGGGCACGATTCACCGACAGAGCGCGCTATGGAAAGCGCGGCTACACTCACCGGCCCCACCGCGCCGATGCTACGCTGTCAGGTCGAGGGGGGCTGGTCCGCGTCCCGGGCAACATCTCCGTTCAGCTTCCGAAGCTCCAACAGGATCGCTCGCAGCAGGAGCACCTGCAGCCGCCGGTACTGCACGGTGCTGGCCAGCCGGGCCCAGCGCGAAGCGTCGGAAGTCAGATACCTCTCAACCATCTGCGCCACATCTTGCGACATGTCCACCTCTCTCACACGATGAATACAATCCCAACCGTGATGGCGCACGGCACCTGGGCCAGGTCGCCGACCAGCGCGTACATATCCCATCCCACCGTCCTCGTCAGAGCGACCACATCAATCCCCGCGGCCTCCATCGCCGGGCGAGAGCGATGCGGGAACCGGCACCTGCCGCTGTCAAGGAACTGGCACAGTTGGCCTTGGCACAGGTAGTCCTTGCACGATCCCCCACCAAACCCCATCGCCAGGTGGTAGCCATCCTTGTAGGCCTGGTTTTCAATCGCGCAGACGATCTCGGCACTCTGTTGGTGGAAAGATAGCACCCGCCGCCGCTCCTCAGCGGTCTGGCCCCTCCCAGGCGCATAGGCCTCGATCGGCGCTACATCGCACTTGAACAGCAGCGCCCAGGAGAATCGGTTGACTGCCCCTCGCACGAGATCCAGGTCTGGTCCGTAGGGAGGGCAGTTGGGCGTCTCGCCCGCTCGGAGGCAGCGTGGCACTGTGCACTTGAGCCGCACTCGCTCATCGACGATCACGCTGCTGGCCGCCACGATGGCCACCCCCGATGCGCCCATCTGGCTCGCCAAGTCGCGGTAGCGCTCGAGATCAGCCCCGACCATCTCCCCAGAGGTGTTGGCAGCAAACGGTCTGACGGCACTAGCATGTGCGTCCATCTCACCTTCTCCCTATCGAATGCCTGTCACCAATCCGAAACTCGCGGCGCCGGCCAGGTCTTCTGCACAACGTGCACCGATCCTCGATCGGGCCCGGCGTATGCGCGTGCGTCACCGATAAGCGAAGCAGTGCTCGCGCTAGAGGATAGGCGAGGCAATCAGCCAGGCTGCCAAGAAGACGAACAACACGCCGGTCGCCAGCTTGACCGTCGCCGCGTGGCGGCGCAGCGTTGCCCCCAACTGCATCGATGTTGTCCCAAAGTAGACGAGCGCAAAGACGACCACCAGTGGCAGGATGAAGAGCGAATTGTACAGCACCAGCAGCAGCGCAGCCTGCGCCTGCATCTCGGGCACGCTCATCACGAAGATGATCGTCGGCAGGTACACCTGGCCCGTGCAGGCCAACTCAAGGAGCGACACCACGATCCCCGCTGGGAGCGCCGCCAGGCTGATGGCGCGCGTGGTGCTGGCCCGCCGGATCACGCTGTTGACGCGGCGACGTATCCGCTCAGGCATCACCAGTGCCATGTCCTTGATCTCACCGCGCCGTGCCTTGCGGTAGTCGAGGAAGCTCCCAGCCGCCAAGGCGAGACACACAACCGCCGTGATGCCATATAGCCACGGACCCAGCCGCGACTCGGC
The DNA here is from genome assembly GCA_030596915.1 of Chloroflexota bacterium. Classification (GTDB taxonomy): domain Bacteria; phylum Chloroflexota; class Anaerolineae; order B4-G1; family B4-G1; genus JAUVSX01. Next base: position 3,248 of record JAUVSX010000229.1, read on the forward strand.
GATGAGGGGGATTGTGCTGAGCACGCGCCACAGGCCGAATCCGACGAGCGTGTAGGCAAGGAACACGCCCAGCGTGAACAGCCCCCCCACCAGCAGCAGATCCTTGCCCTTCCGCCCTACGGCGGAGAGGTAGGAGATCAGGAAGATCAGAGTCGCGAAGGCACAAGGGTTCAGACCGTCAACGAGGCCGGCCAGACCGACGGTCAGCACGTTGGGGAGGCTTGGTGGCCCGGTCGGATCAGCCCCAAACTGCACCCATACCTTCTCCGCGCCGGAGGCAGCATGTTTCTCAACCAGCGCCTGTACGTTCTGCGGCGTGATCTCACCTTCGCCGATGAGCGCATCGTTGCCAATGAATAGAGCAGGTGCGTGCATATCCTTCTCGCGCCCCGCGCGCTCTGCCAGCCACTGAGCCAGGTCCGTCCGGTCGTAGATGTTGAACTCGTCGACGACCAGTTGCGGGTTGCGACCACGCACGTACTGTATGTCTGACTCTGCGCGGCTGCAGTCCTTGCACCCAACCTGGTAGAAGTAGGCCGCCCAGACCGGCGCCGGGTTGGCGCATGCCGAGTTCTCGTCCACTTCGCACAGCTCGGCTGCTTCTCCCGATGGCAGTTCGAAACCGCCGCCCGGGTTGCCGCCGCCTTCGATCGGGATCGTCTCCAGGCCTGGGATGGCTGGCCAACCCGTGCCTCCCGCGGCAACGCAGGATTCGAGAATACAGGAGAGTTGCTGCCGGATTTCATCTTCGCCGATGAGCACCTGCTCGCCGACGATAAGCGTGGGGAAGCCACGCTCTTCCGCAGCCACACCGAACATCTCCTCCGCGCGGATGAGCATATCATACTTATCGGCGTCAATCTCCCCGGGTTGGCTTGGATCACGAAGCTGCACCATCTTGATCTGAAGGCGGTCGCCAAACCCAGCCCTGAGTGGCTCCAGCACTTCCTCGATGACAACGATACAGTGGGGACAATCGTCGCGGTAGAAGTACACAACGCGCGCCGCCGGCTCGGCCTGGGCGCAGGCAATGCCAGACCCGGCGGCCAAGGTCACAGCCAGCGCGACCAGAAACGCCAGCCACGCTCGTGGCACCCGAAGCGAGTGAGAGATCATCTCAGGGGAAGGGGCCGATTCAGCATCCACGGCGGACGATTATGCCACAACAAGGCGGTTCCGCAACCACTTCGCCGGCTACGAGGTCTGGGGAGCTGTTGCTCGCGCGCAGCGCTCAATGGCGTAGAGGGCCGTATGCGCGCAAGCCTCCCAGGAAAACCGGCGAGCGTTGATGTGGCCGCGCTCGATGAGCGACCGGCGCAACGGTGTGTCCGTGGCGATGCGCCACATCGCATCGCGCACCGCTCTCGTATCCGACGGATCGACTAGAAGCGCCCCCTCGCCCGCCACTTCCGGCAGACTTGAGCTCGTGCTCGTGACTACTGGGCAGCCGCAAGCCTGGGCCTCGACCACCGGCAGCCCAAAACCTTCGTACAGCGAGGGGAACACGAACGCTATCGCGCCGCTGAGCAGGGCCGCCTTGTCCTCATCGTCGATGTAGCCCGGGAACACCACTCGCCGATCAAGCCCGAGCCCCTCCGCTTGCGCGAAGAGATCTTCGCACAGCCACCCCCGCTTGCCTGCGATAACCAGCGACGGGGCTACCTGGAAGAACCCCGGATCGAAAGCCGCGAAGGCGCTCAACAGCCGCGACAAGTTCTTGCGGGGCTGGATACTTCCCAGGTACAAGAAGTATGGCTCCCTGATCCTAAGCCGCGTGCGGACTTCGTCGATCACCGCCCGATCGCGCACCGGCGCCAGGTGCTTGTCGACGCCCGGATAGGCGACAGTGACTTTGGATAGGGGGACCCCGTAGTGCGAGACGAGATCGCTCTTCGTCGACATCGAATCAGCGAGAAGATGGCCTGCGGCCCGCACGCTCCAGCGCGTCGAACGGTCGAGGTACAGCCGCTGCCGCCAGGGGTGAGCCTCGGGATACTGGAGGTAGCCAAGGTCGTGCACGGTCACCACGCTGGCGGCGGGATGGATGAGCGGGAGCACGTGAGCAGGGACAAACAGTGCATCTGGCCGGCACCTGACCATCTCCCAGGACAGACGGCCGTGTGTCCAGAGACGCGGGGCGTGCAAGACGCGCCGCTCGGCGCCCAGCATCACACGTGACGCAGGCAGCGAACGCAGGTAGAGACGAAGCGTATGAGCACTTTCCAGGTCCAGGAGGGCCTCGATCAGACGCCTCGAGTAGATCTCCGTTCCGGTGGGGCGGTCACAGACCGCACGGCTGGCATCGATGCCTATCAGCATTGCCTGACAGGAAACGACGACACGACGCCCGGCGGGGTCACGGGCAGCCCTCCAGCGCGTGAATCTTGCCCACGCGTCTGGCGTGGCGACCGCCCTCGAATTCGCTCTCTAGAAACGTCCGCACAATCTCCTGC
>JAUVSX010000493.1 GCA_030596915.1 Chloroflexota bacterium
GTTGAAGTGCATCCGGGCCAGGTGAAGGGCCTCAGGCAACTCGCGCAGGCCTACAGTGATGAGGGTGAGTTTATGGCGCTCACATTCGTTGCCGCCCTGGAAGCGAGCGACGAGGGCGATCTGGTACAGATCACAGGAAAGCAAGACCTGGAGGTGCGGCTCAAGGGGACGAACGGGGATATCGGCACTGTCGCCATCGTCGTCAACGCCATCCCGCGTGTGCGGCAAGCCCCGCCAGGCCTGGTCACGATGGCCGACCTGCCCATCGTGACTGCGTGGTAGTGGCTCTTGACCAGGTGAGTTGATAGCGCCGGCCCGGCCGGAAGGTCGTGCCCGGACGAGAGAGGATTGACCCGAAAAGCAGAGAGGGGGATGGTATGTTCTACTTCGGAGCTGACTACTACCCGGAACACTGGCCCGAGGAGCGCTGGCCCGAGGATGCGCGCCTGATGGCGGAGGCCGGCTTCAACGTGGTGCGGCTGGCCGAATTCGCCTGGTCGAAGATGGAGCCCGAAGAGGGCCGATACGACTTCGGCTGGCTCGATCGCGCGATTGACGTCCTATCAGACCACGGCATCCGCGTCGTGTTGGGAACCCCCACCGCTTCGCCCCCGCCGTGGTTAATGACCAGGAGCGAAGGGCTGTTCATCGTACGACAGGATGGGCGCCGCGCGACGTATGGCAACCGCCGCGAGTACTGCCCCAACAACCCCTTGTATTATGGGGACAGCCGCCACATCGTGACCGAGATGGCGTCCCGCTACGGGGACCACCCAGCAGTCATCGCGTGGCAGATCGACAACGAGTTTGGAGCATCTTGCTACTGCTCGATCTGCCGGGCGTCCTTCCAGAACTGGCTTCGGGAGCGCTACGGCACGCTCGATGTTCTCAACGCCGCGTGGGGTACGGCCTTCTGGAGCCACGTCTACACCCACTGGTCGCAGATCCCCGTGCCCGTGATTACCGGAAGGACACCCAATCCGGGACTCGACCTCGACTACCGGCGCTTCATGTCAGATACGTACGTGCGCTACCAGCAACAGCAGCTCGACATCCTTCGCGCCCTATGCCCCGACCAGCCCATCACGCACAATCTTATGGGGTTCCGATACGATGGCCTCAACTACTTCGACCTGGCGCGCCCGCTCGATTTCGTCGTGTGGGATAACTACCCGGTTCTATGGTTCGACGCCGAGGCCGACCCTGCCGCCGTCGCCCTGGGCCACGATGCGATGCGCGGCCTGAAGCAGCAGAACTTCTGGGTGATGGAGCAGCAATCCGGCGCAGGTGGGTGGGAGGCGATGGGACCGATGCCGTGCCCCGGCCAACTGCGGCTCTGGACCTACCAGGCGATTGCCCACGGCGCCGACGCCATCGTCTACTTCCGCTGGCGAACGGCCCGCTACGGCACCGAGCAGTACTGGCACGGGATCCTGGATCACCACGGGCAGCCCGGTCGGCGGTACGAAGAGGTCAAGGCCGTCGGCGCCGAGCTGGCGCGTATAGGAGACGAGGTCCTCGCAGCGCAGAGCCATTCCCAGGTCGCGATGGTACTCTCGTACGACAGCCGCTTCTCTCTCCAGGGGCAACCCGGCCACTCCGACTTCAGCTACCCGGCCCTGTTCGGCAGCTACTACGAGGCGCTGCACCGGCGAAACATCAGCGTCGACATCGTACCCCCCTCCGCCGACCTCGGCGCCTACCGGCTCGTGCTGGCTCCCGCGCTGCACGTCGTTGGCCAGGCCGAGGCGGACAACCTGCGGACCTACGTTGCCGGTGGCGGTACCCTCCTGCTCACCGCGCGTTCCGGTGTCAAGGACGAGGCCAACGCCATCGTGAATATGCGGCTGCCTGGCCTGTTGGCCGACATCTGCGGCGTCGAGGTCGCCGACTACGCGCTCCTGCCGGGGGACACAGCGGTCCCGCTGAGGATCGAGCTGCCGGGCACTGCGGAGAGCGAGCAAGGCGGCGAGGCCCAGTTGTGGTCCGACGTGCTCGCCCCGACGACGGCGCAGACCGTGGGCCGCTACGCAGGCGAGACCTACGCGGGCGAGCCGGCGATCACGCTCAACACCGCCAACGGGGGCCGCACGTTGTACGTCGGCACGATTGGCGACAGCGCACTGCACGATACGGTCGTTGGATGGCTGGTCGATGCGGCGGATGTGCGCGCTTCAGCGCCCACGCCTGCCGGTGTGGAAGCCACCGAGCGGTGGAAGGACGACAGGCGCTTGCTGTTCCTGATGAACCACACCGCAGAGGCGCAGACGGTCAAGGTGCCGCGACCCGCGACGGAGCTGATCACGGGGGAGCAGGTGGGAGGAGAGCTGACGCTCGCGCCCTACGGCGTGGCGGTCGTGCGGGGGGCGTAGGACGGTAACTGGGTGATTGGGTGACTGGGTGATTGGTTGACTCGACAGCGCGACGGCAGGTATGGAAACCTGGCCTACGGTTGCTGCGCAGGCGGGCCCAAGACCTGACACCTAGATTTGGTCCAACATAAGCGACAAGTCATCGCCATCGCACGGCCACGACACGCTCTGTGAAGCGGAAACCTGACAGGTTTCCACGTTTTCGATCATCAGCGCACGCCTGCCCTGGCGGGCAGGTTCTCGAAAACCTGTCAGGTTTCCACTGCATTCCCGTGGCGAAGCGCTCGGGCAGGGACCGCCCCCGGGCTCGTCGTGATCACTATGTACGACGTGTAGCCTACTTGGGTCCCATACAAGGTGACAAGGTATGACCAGGACACACGGGCCAACAGCAGCGGCTTCCGGTGTGCTGTCGGCGCCCGCTAGCCTGCGGGACGGTTATCCATTCCACGGAGCCGAGTGCGCGCAACGCTGCCTGGCACACGAGTGCCCAAGGGAGGTCCCACCGATGAAGATCAAACACTACACGCAGA
>JAUVSX010000421.1 GCA_030596915.1 Chloroflexota bacterium
GAATGCCAACTACCCGGAGGATCTGATACCGGAGCTGGAGCGCGGGGAGCGGATGGGCTTGCGGGGCATTAAGCTGATCACGGCCTATCAGGGCCACCCAGAGGAGACGGAGCGCTTCTTCCCTGTCTACGAGTGGGCCAACGCGCGGCGTAGGATCATCCTCTCGCACCAGTGGGGTGCGCCTGCCTTCCTGGCGCTGATTGCGGAGCGCTACCCCGACATCGCCTTTCTGATCGGGCACCTGAACCTAGACTACGCCGAGGTGGTTCGACGCTTCGACAATGTGTACACGACGACGACCTTTGTCCCGTGGCCGGGGGCCATCGTGACGGCGGTGCAGCGCTTCGGGGCGGAGAAGATCCTGTTCGGCACGGACATTCCCGACTTGGACCCGGCATTGAATATCGGGCCGTTGCTTACGGCACACATCAGCGACGAGGATAAGCGGCTGATTCTGGGGCAGACGATGCAGCGACTGCTGGCGACCCATATGTAGGTCCACCGGCCGTCCCTCGACCCTGGTAGCTGTACAGCCGGGAGTTGAATGGACACGGCCGGGCAGAAGGTCGGGCGGCTTGGTGCAACCCATAGGTCTGCTGATCTACCTGAACCGGCCCGAGAAGATGACGATGACAGCCGGCCTGAGCTACTTCCAAGGGCAGTGCTTCGCGGACGTGCGGCTCCTGATGGCGGATTCCCTGGTCAGCATCCTCCCAACGTTGATCCTCTTCGGATTGGCGCAACGGTACTTCGTTCAAGGCGTCGTCTTGACCGGAAAAAGGATAGCAGCTCGCGCTTCGCCCTGGCCTGAAGCCCGCATCCGTGGTATCGTCCCCCCAGCCGATGCCTGCTCGCTGGCTCGTGATGCACACGGACCTCACTAGCCGGACGTGGCGAACTCGTAACTGGAGGGTTCCAGATCAATGCCAACAGACCTGACCTTTCGTGAGATGAACCTCCGGATCTTCCGGCGGGAGCCGGTCCCCCACGTCTTCTTCCAACCGCGCCTGGCTCCCTGGTACGACTGGCAGGGGCGCTTTGGCAGCCTGCCCGATGAGTACGCCGATGTGGGGCTGACCGCCTTCTACGATCGGCTGAAGATGTCGATGCGCTATTTGCACTACTACACAGGCGTATCTGACCCAGTCGTCCGCGCCGTATCGCCAGAGGTGAAGGTGCACGAGTGCTTCACAGATACCGAGGGCACGCGCGCATATGAGACGCCCTGGGGCGACCTGGTCGAGCATCACCGCTTCACTGTCGACGCTACCTGGCGCCAGGTCGGTTTCCCGGTGCGAAGCTGCGACGATCTGAGGGCGCTGCGCTGGCTATTCGAGCGCATAAGCTACTCTTTCTCGGCGGAGCACTTCGAGCAAGGCAGCCAGTTCCTGGGCGACAGGGGCGAACCGCAGTTCTGGGTGCCCAAGAGCCCGTACCAGGCCCTGGCACAGCAGTGGATGAAGCTGGAGGACCTGGTCTACGCGCTCGCCGACTTCCCCGCCGAGGTCGAGGCGACGATGGCGGTGATCGATGAATCCTACGACCAATTGTACGAGCAGATCATCGGCAGCGGGCAGGTCAAGATCATCAACTTCGGGGAGAACATCCACGACCAGTTGTTCTCGCCGCGATACTTCGAGCGCTACCTGGTGCCCTTCTTCGAGAAGCGTTCGGGCCAACTGCGGGAGGCGGGCATCTTCACACACGTCCACATTGATGGCTACTTCCGGTCGCTGCTCCCGTACCTTGACCACTTGCCCTTCGATGGGTACGAGGCACTGACACCCTTGCCACAGGGCGACGTGTCGCTGGAGGACTTGCGCGAGCACATTGGGGACAAAGTGCTCCTGGACGGAATCCCTGCCGTCATGTTCTTGCCGACCTACTCCCGCGAGGACCTTATGGAGACGGTGGAGCGGGTCGTCGCACTCTTCCACCCCCGGCTCGTTCTCGGCGTATCGGACGAGGTCCCGCAGGCGGCGCCTGCGCCGGAGGCGATTGAGCGGCTGCGGATGATCTCCGACTGGTGCCGCTTGGACCCGCCCGCGGTTTGACAGGGCATCCCCGCGGGAGATGCTGGAATCGGGGGCGCAGAATGCGCACCATCGACGCGAACGTGCGCCTCGGCCGCTTCAACGATTGGAGCGGCCGAGAGCCGATCACACCCGACGATCTGCTTCGGACGATGGACCACTATGGCATCCACGAGGCGCTAGTCGTCGACAGTCTGTCGTATGAGTACCACGCCGTCGATGGGAACGAGCGGGTCCTGGAGGTGACGGCTCCCCACCCACGGCTTCACCCTGCCTGGGCTGCGTTACCTCCTGGAAGCCGCGAGATGCCCCACTCACACGAACTCGTCGCGGAGATGCGGGATCGAGGCGTGCGTGCCGTCTTCCTCTACCCGCAGGAGTACCACTTCACCCTCGACGATTGGTGTCTTGACGCCTTGGTGGGCCCCTTGGCCGAGAGCGGCGTGCCCGTCTTCATCTGTCCCAATCCGCACACGGCCGGCGGCGACCCAGAGGCGTCCCATTGGCGAGGACAGGACAGGACCGACTGGCCCGGAGTGGTGCGCCTGTGCCGCACCTTCCCCGAGCTGCCCGTGGTCGTCGTCGAGAATCGCATATCCTACACGCTGCGGACGATGTACCAGGCGTTGGAGGCCTGTCCCAATCTCCACGTGGAGCTGTCGACACTCTGGCTCCACCACGTGATCGAATTCGTCTGCCGCGAGTGGGGCGCGGAGCGGCTCGTGTTCGGCTCAGGGTTGCCGGTGCGCGACCCTGGCGCCGTGCTCGGGCAGTTGAACTACGCGGACATCGCGGACGAGGAGGTGGCTGCCATCGCCGGCGGCAACCTGCGTGAGCTCCTCTCCTGGAATGAGAATGACCCGCTGCCACATCCCGCTGTCGAGTTCCCGGCTCCCATCGATGAGCTGCACGACATCGCGTTGCACCGCAAGCCTTTGCGGGGCCAGGGGTTCGACTGCGCGCACGGCCACCTGGGACGCACCACCTTCCTCCACATCCCGGACGGGTCGACCGAAGACCTGCTTGCCGAGATGGATCGGTTTGGTGTCGACCGGAGTGTCGTGTTCACGGATGGAGGCCTGGCGAGCGACGAGGTGTACGGCAATGACCTGGTGGCCTCCGCGGTGAAGGCGCACCCCGATCGCTTCATTGGGCTTGTCTCCCCGAACTTGAACAGGTCGCCCGAACAAATCAGGGGGGAAATCGAGCGCGGATTCGCGATGGGATTGATCGGGATCAAGCTCCACCCCGACTTCAGCGGCTACGACACGAACGGGCCCAACGTCGAGATTGCCTGCGCCGTGGCGCACGAGCGACACTGCATCATCGTGAATCACTACTGGGGTGACACGGACCGCCTGGTGTACCTGTGCCGCAAGTACCCGGATGCGTGCTTCATCACCGGGCACACGCACCCCGACGCGATCCCGGCAACCGGCGTCGTGGACAATCTGTACATCGGGACCTGCCCGCTCAACAGCTACGGCACGCTCGAGAAGTTCGTGTCCGGGGCAGGGGCCGAGCGCATCGTTTTCGGCTCCGACCTCTCTTGGAACCCGGTTGGCTGGGGAATGGGCCCTATCCTGTACGCCGACATCCCCGTCGAGGCCAAGCGGTTGATCCTGGGCGGCAATATTCGCAGGTTGC
>JAUVSX010000276.1 GCA_030596915.1 Chloroflexota bacterium
GCAGCCAACCACGGCGCCTGCACTACGACCCGGTCGACCGGGCGCCATACCTGCAGGCCGGAGAGAACACGATCGCCGGCGACGGTGGCTACGACGGCGTCCCGCGCTCCTTCTGGAGTCCCGCGACGCCCAACATGACCCTTGGCCAAACGGGCGTCGTGGTCTTCGAGGCGAATCTAGGTGAGGCCGGCTGGTTGGTCAGCGATACGACGTGGCGCGCGCACAAGAGCGACGCCTGGTTGGAGGGCTGGAAAGGTGACGGGCCCGGGGGCATCATCACCGAGGGCGTGCCGCTGGAGGTCGTCGATGCCCGGCTATTGCCATACGGTTGGGAACAGCCTGGCTTTGACGAGGCGGCCTCGGACGGCGGGGCCTGGGGCAGCGCCCACGTGATCCCCGCCGTACACATCGGTGGGTTCGCCCGCACTCAGCCCCCCACCGATCCCTACGGCCCGATGTACCCCCGCCCCATCGCCAAGCTGGGAGGCGATTTCCGGGTGCCCGTCTCGTTGAGAGCAGAATATCTTGCGGGGCAGGTCGACCCAGCGGTCGGAGATCCGGTCAAGCGCCTGGAGGCCGCCATCGACCTCCCGGTGACCGGACCGGCGGAGGGCGTCGGGCTACCCCTTAGTCTCGAGGTTCCGGCTGGCGGCAGCGCGCGCGTTGCGCTGGATATGGGTGTCATCGTCATGGGCCGGGTCCAATTCGAGGTACAGGCGCCGGCGGGCACCGTGCTCGATTTCTCTTACACCGAGGACCCGCTCACCCACGCTGCCGGGATGATCGGCATGCACGCGGGCACGCAGTACATCGCGCGCGGCGAGAACGACTGCTTCCAGGTCTACGATGCCCTTGGCCTGCGCTACGCGTACGTTCTCATCCACGGCACGGCAGGCCCCGTCACCTTGCGCAGCTTCGCGGTGCAGGAGGATGTCTACCCATGGCAGCCCGGAGCCGGCTTCTGCTGCAGCGACGAGGAACTGAACCGAATCTTCACAGCCGGCATCCGCACCGTCCAGCTCAACTCGCGCGACGCCTTCACTGACTGCCCGACTCGCGAGCAGCGGGCCTGGGTGGGCGATAGCGTCGTCCACCAGATGGTGCACCTGGCCACGAACCCGGACTGGCGGCTCGCCTGGCAGTATCTCGCCGTTGGCAACTCGCCGCGTTCGGACGGTATCCTGCCGATGAGCGTCGTCGGCGCGATCGAGAGCGCTGGCGTCTACACGATCCCGGATTGGTCATTGCACTGGGTCCACGGCGTGTTCAACCTGTATCGCTTCGCGGGAGATCGAGGCGCGGTCAAGTCGTTTATGCCCACGGTCGAGCGCATCCTGCGCTGGTACGCGCCGTTCCAGGCATCCAATGGCCTCCTCAAGGACGTCCCCGAATGGAACTTGATCGACTGGTCCAGCGTGCACAACGAGGACACGAGCGCCGCGATCAACGCGTCGTGGGCGCGTGGGCTGCGCGAGTTCGCCGAGATGGCTGGTTGGCTGGGCGAAGCCGCTAGCCGAGACTGGGCCGAGGGCCCATACGAGGAGGTCAAGGGCGGCTTCGAGGCCTTCTGGGACGAGGACCGCGGCGTGTACGTGGATCACATCGTCGACGGTGCACGACGCCTGCCGGTGAATCAGATCGCGAGCGCTATGGCTATCTGTGCTGGCCTGGTCGCGCAGGGGCGGCACGAGCGCATCATCGACACGATCGCCGATCCGGACAGACTCGTCGTCCGTTCGTGGACCGGTGGTGGGGGCACCTACTCGCAAGAGAAGATGATGAAGCAGTTCCAGGGTATCTACGAGGCCGACTGGGACGTGGCGGCGGAGGTCGTCATAGCCCAGCCCTTTATGAGCTATGTTGTGCACGACGCGGTGGCCCTCGCCGGCCAGGCGGACCGGCTGCCCGAGCTATACCGTCGCTGGTCCCAGTTCCTGGTCGATGGCTACGACACGCTCGGCGAGTGCTGGGGCTGGGGCACGCACGTGCACGGCTGGAGTGCTACGCCCACCAAGGACATGATCTTCTACATGCTGGGCGTCACGCCCGCCGAGCCGGGCTACGCAGTCGCTCGAATTGCGCCGCGGCTGGGCTCGCTGGCCTGGGCAGAGGGCACTGTGCCGACGCCGCACGGGTTGATCAGCGTCCGCGCCGAGCCCGACCGGGTGGTGGTCGACTCGCCGGTGCCGGTGATTATGGACCTGCCGGGTCGAGAGCCCCAGGCGCTTGCCGCCGGTAGGCACGAGGTGTAGCGCGCTCAAGCTCGCTGGTCCAGCACCGCCCTCTCTGAGGGCGGTGCTGGACCGGACCCGTTGCTCCGTGCCTGGCCTTTGGGGGCGTCGCCACGGTTGCCAGCAGCGTATTCAGTCTTCAGGGCGACCTGATTCTCCACCGGTGACCAAAGGACTGGCAGTCCTCCGCCGGGGCATCCAAACGTAGGCGCCGTCGGACATGGGCCGGGACACGCTGTGGCGCTGTTGGTCCCGAAGGACTGCCAGTCCGGCGGTCGACCTGACAGGTTCCCGTTGTTCCGTCTGTCCGATGCGCCGCCCGTGCACGAAAACACCCCACGCTGCGACGGGCATCGAAAACCTGACACCTAGATTTGGCCAACAATAAGCGACAAGTCATCGTCATCGCACGGCCACGACACGCTCTGTGAAGCGAAAACCTGACAGGTTTCTACGTTTCGATCATCGGCGCACGCCTGCCCTGGCGGGCAGGTTCTCGAAAACCTGTCAGGTTTCCACTGCATTGCCGTGGCGAAGCGCTCGGGCAGGGACGGCCCCCGGGCTTGTCGTGACCACTATGGTTGACATGGTGGCTAATTGGGGCGAAAAGAAGGTGTCAGGTCTTAGGACTATCTTCACAGGACTGCGAGTCCGATCTTTCGCTGAATCGCTCCCGCCACTCCGCCGCTCCTCGCCCCCGTCTCGGGGGCGTGGCGGTGGGATCGCGATCGCGTAAGCGAGTGGGTCTTGCTGACGACGCCTCGGGGGACGACGCCGTCGAAGACGACGCCCTCGAAGGCGAGGGGTGCTCGCAGTTCAGTGCGCCTGGAAGCTACCGCTGCGGAACCTTCCCCGCTGCATGGCGTTCTCGGATAACCTTCTCAGCCAGGCCATCGGGCACGACGTCGTAGCGATCGAACTCTAGTGAGAAGGTACCTCGTCCCTGCTTCATGCTGCGCAGGTCCGTCGCGTAGCCAAAGGTCTCGGCCAGCGGCACCTTACCTTCGACGTTGCGCATTGCGCCGCGTGCCCGCATCGTGCGCACACTGCCCCGGCGGCGCCCGATGTCGCCAACGACGGAGCCGACGTGCTCCTCGCCCACCGTCATGTCAAGCGACATCAGCGGCTCAAGTAGGGCCGGGTGCGCGTGGCGGACCGCGCGCCGCACGGCCATAGAGCCGGCGATCTGGAAGTCCATCGCGGCGGAGTCAATCTCGTGAAACTTGCCACCCAGCAACGTCACGCGTACATCAGTGACGGGATAGCCACCGATGATGCCCTTCTCCAGGGCATCTCTCACGCCCATCTCCGTCGGACGGACGAAGTCGCGGGGGAAATCGGCGGGCGACGCGTCGTTCTCGAACAGCACGCCCTCACCGCGGGCGCGCGGCTCGACGCGCAAATGAACCTCGGCGAAGTGCCCGCGCCCGCCGGTCTGCTTCTTGTAGCTGCCCACCTGCTCGGTCGGCCGCCGCACCGTCTCACGATAGGAGACCTGGGGCTCGCTCACCACAGGTTTGAGGCCGAACTCGCGCCGCAGTCGCTCGACGGTCACCTCCAGGTGCAGTTCGCCCATTCCGGCCAACGTCTGCTCACCCGTCTCCGGGTCGAGGCTGCTCGTGAGCGTAGGGTCCTCGGCGCACAGTTGCAGTAAGGCCTGGCGCAGCTTGTCCCGCTCCAGCTCGGACGTTGGCGACAGCGCAATGACCGTGACCGGCTCCGGGAACTCGCCGGCCTCAAGGAGGATGGGGTGGTCGGGATCGCAGAGCGTGTCGCCGGTGATCGCTGACTTCACGCCGACCAGCGCAACCACATCGCTGGCCGCCATACGGTCAACCTGCTCGCGCCGGGTGCCGTGCATCCGGTAGATACGGCCGACCCGCTCCTGCACGTCGGCCCGCGGGTTGTAGACGCTCTCCCCAATCCGAAGCGCGCCTGAGAAGACGCGCACCCAGGTGAGATGGCCCACGTGAGGGTCAGTGACTATCTTGAAGGCGGACGCGCAGAAGGAGGCGGACGGGTCATCGGGCCGTTCCGTGACCTCGCCCGCCGCGTACTCGCGGGCGTTCTCCGCGTACTCGCGGGCGTTGCCCGGCACCGTGCCCAGTATGGGTGGCATGTCGACGGGGGCCGGAAGATAGGCCACGATTCCGTCCAGGAGGGGCTGCACGCCCACGTGGTGGCGCGTTGCGCCGCACAGCACGGGCACCAGTTGGCCGGAGATGGTCGCCCTGCGGACAGCCGCCATAAGCGCGTCCACGCCTGGCTCGATCCCCTCCAGTCGCAGCGCCAAGAGTTCGTCGTCGGTCTCGCAGATGTCGTCGAGAACGATCTCCCTCGCGGCGGCGACCCGGTCGTGCATCGCAGCAGGCACCGGACCCACCTCGGGCGTATCGGCTCCGTCCGGCCACACAAGCGCCTCGCCGCGAAGCAGATCGACGACGCCGGTGAAGGTATCCTCGCTGCCACTAGGGAGTTGCAGCGGCAGGGCATTGGGCGTGAGACGCTCGCGGACCTCCGCGAGCACGCGGTCGAAGTTGGCGCCAGCCCGGTCGAGCTTGTTGATGAAGACGATGCGCGAAAGCTGCTCACCGTCGGCGTGGATCCAGACCGCCTCGGTCTGCGGCTCGACGCCGCCGACTCCGCACAGCAGTATGACGGCGGCATCGATCACGCGAACAGAGCGCACGACCTCCGCGGAGAAGTCGATGTGGCCGGGCGTATCGATCAGGTTGATGCGGTGGCCCTGCCAGTGACAGGCGGTTGCGGCGGCGGTGATCGTGATCCCGCGTTCCCGCTCCTGATCCATCCAATCCAACTGGGTGTTGCCCTCGTCGACACTGCCAGGCCGGTGTATCCGGCCTGTGTGGTACAGAATCGCCTCCGAGGTGGTGGTCTTACCAGCATCCACGTGGGCA
>JAUVSX010000182.1 GCA_030596915.1 Chloroflexota bacterium
ACAAGGCGCACGATGATGCCAATGCGTGTCACGTTGGTGACTTGGTTCGGATTGTCGAATCTCGACCTCTCAGCCGTGAGAAGCGATGGGCGGTTGAGGAGATCGTGCGGCGAAATCCCGCCCTGGCGGGGTTGGGAGTCTAGCCATGATCCAGCAAGAAAGCCGTATGCGGGTCGCTGACAACACGGGGGCGCGGGAGCTTCTGGTTATCCGGGTTCTCGGTGGATCGAAGCGGCGCTATGGTGGTGTTGGGGATATCGTCGTGGGTACGGTGAAGCAGTCCACGCCCACGGCACAGGTGAAGAAGAGCGATGTCGTGCGGGCCGTTATTGTGCGCACAGCGAAGGAGTATCGCCGCAAGGACGGTTCTACCATTCGCTTCGATGACAATGCCGCGGTGATCCTGGACGGCACTAGCTGGAATCCGAAGGGTACGCGAATCTTCGGGCCCGTGGCACGGGAGCTGCGGGAGAAGGGTTTTATGCGGATCGTTTCACTGGCCCCCGAGGTACTGTAGGGACCGGGAAGCGGCGGGAGTGTATTGAATGGCCAGCCGGATAAGGCAGGGCGATACGGTGGAGATCATCTCCGGTGATGATAGGGGCCTGCGCGGTGCCGTGCAGTTGCTCGTTTCTCGGGGTGCGCGCGTGATCATCTCTGGTGCCAACATAGTCAAGAAGCATCAGCGTCCGGTTAGGGCCGGACGGGGTCAGGTCCAGCCGGGTATCATCGAGCTTGAGGCGCCGGTACACATCTCGAACGTGATGTTGGTGTGTTCGAAATGTGACCGACCTTCGCGGGTGCGGTTTGTGCGGAACGAGGACGGCCGCGCGGAGCGGGTGTGCAAGAGATGCGGCGAGGCGATTGACTAACTTGGGGATGGGGGGAAGGCACGAGGATGCAGCGGCTGCAAAGTTATCATCGTGAGCATGTGAGTCCCACAATGGTGAAGGACTTCGGGTACCAGAACATCATGCAGGTACCCACGGTTCGGAAGATAGTTGTCAACGTGGGGGTGGGCGAGGCGTTGGACGATGCCAAGGCACTCGATCATACGGTTCAGGACATAACCACGATTACCGGGCAGCGTCCGGTAGTCACCCGAGCGAAGAAATCGATCGCGAACTTTCGGTTGCGCGAGGGACGCGCTGTCGGCGTGAAGGTAACGCTGCGGGGCGAGCGCATGTGGGCATTCCTCGACCGGCTCGTCAATGTGGCGCTGCCTCGCCAGCGGGACTTTCGGGGCGTTCCCGATACCCTCGACGGGCACGGCAACTACACAGCAGGTTTGCGGGAACAACTGGTGTTTCCTGAGATCAAGTATGATTCGATTGACAAGGTCCGCGGTTTCGAGGTGAGTATCGTCACCTCGGCTCAGACAGATGAACAGGGGCGTCGCTTGCTTGCGTTGCTGGGGATGCCCTTTCAGCGTCGGGGCTTGTAGCTCCTTATCTTGGGGGAAGCGAGTATGAGTAGGAAGTGCCTGCCAATTCGAGAGACTAGGCGTAAGTACAAAGTGCAGATCCGCAATCGCTGCAAGCTGTGCGGTCGGCCTCGGGGCTACTACCGGCGGTTCCGGCTGTGCCGAATCTGCCTACGGGAATTGGCTCTGGAGGGGAAAATCCCCGGTCTGGTGAAGTCGAGTTGGTAGCGAGAGAGAGACGAGGCTTGTTTCAATGACGATGTCCGATCCCATAGCAGACATGCTGACACGAATCCGCAATGCCCTTATGGTGGGGCACCCGACGGTGAGCATTCCGTCCGCCAAGATCAAGGTGGCGATTGCCAAGATCCTTAAGGAGGAGGGGTTCATTGTGGGCTATCGCGTGACGAAAGACCGTCTCCGACCACAGTTACAGATCAAGCTGAAGTACGTGGGCGAGCGGAAGGAGCGCCATTCGGTCATCACGCAGCTGAAACGGGTGAGCAAGCCGGGGCGCCGGGTCTACTCGCGCGTCTCGGATATACCCTGGGTGCGGAGCGGTATGGGTATCACGATCGTAACCACGCCAAAGGGCGTGCTGACAGGGCAACAGGCTCGTCGCCTGGGTGTGGGCGGCGAGGTGCTGTGCTACGTGTGGTAGGTTGCTGAGGGAGGTGGACGGTGTCACGGATTGGTCGCATGCCTATCTCGTTACCTGAAGCGGTTGTCGTCGACATTCAGGGCAGCCGCGTGGCGGTGCAGGGCCCGAGGGGCACACTGTCGCGGGAGTTCCATCCCGAGATAACGATCGGGTTGGAGAGCGGGGAGCTGGTAGTCCGCCGTCCGACCGACCAGCGGCACCACCGGGCGCTGCACGGTCTGACGCGTGCACTGCTGAACAACATGGTGGTCGGGGTGACGGATGGCTTCAGCAAGAAGCTGGAGGTGCGGGGCGTCGGGTACCGGGTGAACCTTGAAGAGGACGGTAGTCTGCTCTTGAGTTTGGGTTTCTCTCATCCCGTGATCGTCGTGCCGCCTGACGGGATTACGTTTGTGGTGGACGGACGCACCAAGATCATCACAGTGGTTGGGATCGACAAGCAACTGGTCGGGCAGGTCGCGGCCGAGGTGCGCAAGTGGCGGCCACCGGAGCCCTACAAGGGCAAGGGAATCCGCTATCTCGGCGAGCATGTACGCCACAAGGCCGGTAAGGCGGGGAAGACCGTCTAATCGACGCGCGTGCCCATATTGTGAACTGAGGTATAACAATGCCGGAAATCGATCGTCGCGCCGCCCGTCTAAAGCGACACAGGCGCGTACGAAAGCACGTGGTTGGTGTGCCAGAAAGACCACGTCTGACAGTATTTCGTAGCCTGAACCACATATATGCCCAGGTCATCGACGACGAGAGTGGGCGCACCTTGGCCTGCGCCTCCACCATCGACCGCGAATTGCGGGACCAACTCGCCGGACTGGCGAAGACGGACCAGTCGCGTGCGGTTGGCAGGCTGCTGGCGGCGCGAGCGGTGGACCATGGCGTGCGGGAGGTCGTCTTCGATCGCGGTGGATACAAGTATCACGGTCGAGTCAAGGCTCTGGCCGACGCGGCTCGCTCGGGTGGGCTCGTATTCTAGGACACAACGGAGGCGGGATGGCCAGAAGAAGAGGCAGGAATTTCGGGTCACGGCAGGATGATCTGGACGAGCGAATCGTCGACATCACGCGAGTCGCTACGGTGGTTAAGGGCGGACGGCGCTTCGGTTTTCGCGTCGTAGCTGTAGTGGGTGACAATCAGGGCAAGATCGGGATGGGCGTGGGCAAAGCCCGAGGCGTGCCAGATGCCATCCGCAAGGCGACAGAGCGTGCTCGTCGTGACATGCATACCGTAGCGATCGTCCAGTCGACGGTTCCCTACGAAGTCTTGGGGAGGTGTGGTGGCGCGCGGGTGATGATCAAGCCGGCCGCACCGGGGACGGGAGTGATTGCTGGTGGCGGTGTTCGCGCGGTCATGGAAGCTGCCGGAATCCGTAACGTACTCACGAAATCGCAGGGCAGCGCGAACGCTCTGAATGTGGTTCGGGCGACGATGGATGGGTTGTCGCAACTCCGACGCACCGAGGACGTGGCTCGCGAACGAGGCGTGCCTGAATTCAAGGTAATGCCGTTCTGGAGACGAGGTCGATGAGTGGTGCGGAAACGGAGCCGAGGATGCTACACATCACGCTGTCGAAGAGCCCAATAGGCTATTCGATTCGACAGAAGCGCACCGTTCGCGCCCTTGGCTTGCGGCGAATGAACCAGACTGTGGAGAAACGCGACACGGCAGTTATCCGTGGTATGATCGCCAAGGTGAGTCACCTTGTGGTGGTGAAGGAGGCCGGGTAGCCGGCGGCAGGGGGTGAGTTGGTGAAACTGCATGATCTGAGACCTGCCCCAGGGGCGAAGAAGCGCCGCAAGCGTGTGGGGCGTGGCATCGCAGCCGGACAGGGTAAGACGGCCGGGCGCGGGACCAAGGGACAGAACGCGCGCAGTGGCGGGGGTGTGCGACCCTACTTCGAAGGTGGTCAGCTCCCGCTGGTGCGTAAGCTCCCGTATGTGCGCGGCGTGGGGTTCCGTGATCCGTGGCGGGTCCGGTTCACTCCAGTAAACCTGAACAGGCTTGGGTGCTTTGAGGCTGGGGCCGAGGTCACACCAGCATCGCTCGCCGAAGCAGGCATAATCAAGCGGGCGGACGAACTTGTGGCGATCCTGGGAAGCGGGGAACTGGATCATCCGCTGACGGTGAGGGCACATAGGTTCTCGGGCAGCGCACATGCCAAGATCGAGGCGGCTGGCGGGGTAGCTGAGGAGCTGCCGTGGCAGCGCGGCGGACGTCGGACCCGCTAGTGTCCGGCCGGTTGATCGTGGAGCGGGCGTCAGGGGGATGATGGGATGATCCAGGCACTACGGAGCGCCGTGGCCTTGCCCGATCTTAGGCGCAAGATCCTGTACACGCTGCTGATTCTTGTGATGTACCGCGTGGCAGCTCACGTGCCGGTTCCTGGTGTCGATCAAGAAGCGCTGGCGGCGGTGTTGGAAGGTAGCGGGGGAGCCAGCCAACTCTTCAACCTGCTCAACATGTTCTCGGGCGGGGCAGTGGCCAACTTCTCTGTGATGGCCAATGGTGTCTATCCCTACATCACTGCCACGATTATCTTCCAGCTCCTGACGCCCATCATTCCGGGGCTGGATCGGCTGTCTCAGGAAGGGGAGGCGGGCCGACGCAAGCTCAACCAGTGGCAGTACTACATGACCATTCCGCTGGCGCTGCTCCAGTCCTACGGGCAGGTGCGGCTGGCCAGTTCGGGCGCCGCGGGTCAGCCCATCCTGCCCAATTTCGGGTTCGACTCACCGGAGAACACTCTGTCGACGATTGCGGTGCTGGCGTCGATGACGGCCGGCACGATGTTCGCCATATGGCTCGCCGAGTTGATCACCGAGCAAGGCATCGGCAACGGTCTGTCCCTGATCATCTTCAGCGGTATCGTGGCCAGCGTGCCCCAGAACATGCTGCGCATCTGGTTCGAGGCCCAGGGGATCAGAGGTGGCGGCGTGGTGATGGGAATCCTCATGCTCGCAGTCTTTGTCGCAATCCTGGCTGTCACGATGTTCGTTATTGTGGTAATTCAGGAAGGAGAGAGGCGGATCCCAGTACAATATGGGAAGCGCGTCCGGGGTATCAAGATGTACCAGGGGGGGAGCACCTTTATTCCCTTGAAGGTGAATACGGCCGGTATGATCCCTCTGATTTTCGCCCAGTCCTTCCTCACGTTCCCGGCGGTCATTGCTCAGTTTCTTGTCGGGGCCCAGAATCAGGCCGTATCCGACATCGCCCAAACGGTCATGGAGTTCTTCAGTGGCCAGAGTCTCTGGTATGGTCTCCTGTTCTTTGTGGCCGTGGTCGGGTTTACCTATTTCTACACCGACGTCATGGTACAGCAGCAGGATCTTCCGGGCACGCTCCAGCGGCAGGGCGGCTTCATCCCCGGTATCCGCCCGGGCAAGCGGACGGCCGACTACATTAACTCGGTCTACCGACGTATCACGCTCGCGGGCGCGCTCTTCCTGGGCGGGGTGGCAGTGCTGCCATATGTTGTAGATCTGGTCCTCCAGACGCGGGTGATGGTCATCACAGCCTCTGGTTTGCTCATCGTCGTGGGCGTAGTCATTGATACGATGCGTCAACTGGAGGCTCAGCTTCTGATGCGGCACTACGAGGGATTCATCAAGTAGGGAAGTCGAAGTTGCGTGATCATCCGAAAGTCAGTGTCCGAAATAGAGAAGATGCGCCGGGCTGGCAGCATTGTGGCTGAGGTGCTGGAGAGGATGCGAGAGTGGGTGAGGCCAGGCGTGACGACGAAGGAGCTCGACGCGCTGACAGAGGCTCTGATTCACAGTCGTGGGGGCATCCCATCGTTCAAGGGTTACCCCCCTGGCAGCCAGCATCCGTTCGAGGCGAGTATCTGCGCGTCGGTCAACGAGGAGCTAGTACACGGCATTCCTGCCTCCCGCAGGTTGCTGGAGGGGGACATCATCAGCATCGACGTGGGCGTCATCCTGGATGGGTATCACGGTGATGCGGCGATTACCCTTCCGGTGGGACGGATCAGCGCGGACGCGCAGAGGCTGTTGGACGTGACGGAGGGGGCTCTCGACGCAGGGATAGAGGCGGCGCGGTTGCCCAACCGCGCCGGAGATATCTCGGCGGCGATCCAGCTCTACGTCGAGGAGCGGGAATTCAACGTGGTGCGGGAATACACAGGTCACGGCATTGGACGCAGTATGCACGAGGATCCGCAAGTGCCCAACTACGGCCGTCCAGGGCACGGAGCGGCCTTGCGGGCGGGGATGACCGTGGCTCTCGAGCCGATGGTTCTTGCGGGCGATTCCTGTGTGAAGGTAGCGGACGACCACTGGACCGTTGTCTCCTGTGATGGCAACCTGACGGCCCATTTTGAGCATACGATTGGTATCACGCAAGGGGAGGCAGACATCCTGACGCGGTTGTAGCAGGCGCGCCGGGTTGTATCATTCTGGGGAGGTATGGCGAGATGAAAGTATCTGCATCGGTGAAACGGCGATGTGCGAAGTGCAAGATTGTTCGACGACGTGGTGTGGTTCGGGTGATTTGTGAGAATCCAAAGCA
>JAUVSX010000411.1 GCA_030596915.1 Chloroflexota bacterium
GCGAAGTAGGGGCGAAAGTCGGGAGGCGGCGGTGTGTTGGGGCCGATGGGGTGCTCGGCCCAGGTGGTGCCGTCACCGTTCACATTCTCAAACCACACGTCCGTACGGACGACATCCAGGTCCCCGTCACCGTCGAGATCGCCCACGGAGACGCCCGCATGCACCGCCGGCCCGATGTCATAGCGTGGCCAAGGACGCGTCGGGTCCGCAGGAATCTTGTACCAGCGCAGGTTGTTCTGGTCCGACATCGTGACGACGTCCGGGCTGCCATCTCCATCGATGTCGGCGACGACCACGTCGTGCACGCCGGTCAGGCTGGCGTCGAACACATACCGCGTGAACGGTACGCTGGGATCGCGCGAGTTGCGGTACCAGGCCCCGCCCGTCACCAGGTCAAGGCAGCCGCTGCCGTCGACGTCCAGCGCACACGCGCCCACATCGGACGGAGAATCCTTGCCCAACAGGTGACGTGACCACCTGTCCGGCGCGTGATACTTGTACCAGAAGATATCCCCGTACTGCCTGCCGACGACGAACTCCAGCCCGCCGTCCCCATCCAGGTCGACCAGAGCGGTCTGGGCGTAGTTCCCAATGGGCAGGTCCGTGTCGATCACGTGATGCTCAAACTCAAACCGGGAAGCCATGGCTACCTCCTTCAGGTCCTCTTGCGCCAAGGTCGTTCTGGACCGGGTGGCGCCGCTCACTTCGACACCAAACGGCTCATCGGGCTCGAGACGCTTACCCATGCTCAGGACGTGATCGTCGGAGAATCCAATGCTGCGGTAGAACTCAATGACCTCCTGATTGGTCTCCCTGACCTGCAAGTTGATCTTCGGGCACCCGGCGGCTCTCAGCCTGCGCTCGGCCTCCGCCATCAACTGCGTGGCGATCCCCTGCCGCCTGTGCCCAGGCGACACCGCCAGGTAGTTGATCCAGGCGCGATGGCCCTCGTACCCGGCCATACAGGTCGCGACAATCTGTCCGTCAAGAACGCCGATCAGAAACCACTCCGCGTTGACATCGAGTTTCCGCTCAATGTCGCGTTGGGGGTTGTTCCAGGGGACGACCAGGCCGCACTCGGTCCACAGGTCGATGACTTCCCGCTCGTCGTCCCGCTGGTAGGATCGTATCAGGAACTCGTCCATACCACCATCTCGAATCCTATGCCCTCACCATCGCTGAGCCGCCGCCCTCGTCGCGCCGAACGCACAACTCAGCCACGGGAGCCTGCCAGGGGGACACAGTCGCATCGCCGGCGTGCTTGCACCTGGCCGCCAGTATGGGACAGAAGCCCTAGCAGGTCAAGCGGAGCGAGCAGGCGAGAACCTGACAGGTTTCCGCAGCCTCCCCAGAGCCAGCCGCTCAATGCGCCGCCCGTCGTGGGAGAGGTTGTCGGTCAGTCTGGGCGGGCGCCAAGCACAACTGTTGCGCAGAGCAGGTGTGTAGATTGCGAAAGGGGGTCCCCGAAAACCCGATAGGTTTTCGAGCGACTCTCTGCATAGATGATCGAAAACGTGGAAACCTGTCAGGTTTTCGCTTCACAGAGCGTATCGTGGCCGTGCGATGACGATGACCTGTCGCTTACTTTGGGCCATCTCGGTGTCAGGTTTCCCGCTAGAGGATGTGACCCAGGAAGTCCTTCGTCCGTTGTTCCCTGGGCGAGGTGAATATCTGCTCCGGCTCGCCCTCCTCGATGATGCTCCCATCCGCCAGCAGGATCATCCGGTCGGCGGCGGCGCGCGCGAAGCTCATCTCGTGGGAGACGACGACCATCGTCATCCCCTCCCGCGCCAAGTCCAGCATCACATCGAGCACCTCACGGATCATCTCGGCATCCAGCGCCGACGTGGGTTCGTCGAAGAGCATGATCTTCGGGTCCATCGCGAGGGCCCGTGCCATAGCCACCCGCTGTTTCTGCCCGCCGGAGAGCTGGTCCGGATAGGCGTTCGCCTTCTCGGGCACTCCAACGCGCCTCAACAGCCTGTACGCCGTCTCGGTGGCTTCATCCCTTGAGCGTTTGCGCACCTTCTCCTGGGCCAACGTGATGTTCTGAACTACGTTCAGGTGGGGGAACAGGTTAAAGAGTTGGAACACCATTCCCACCTCTGTGCGCACCTTGTCGATGTCCATCCGTTTTGGGTGCTCGGTGACGCAGATACCATCGACGACGATGCGCCCACGGTCCACGGCCTCCAGCCGGTTGATGCAGCGCAGCAGGGTGCTCTTGCCGCCGCCGCTGGGCCCGAAGATGAAGAGAACCTCTCCCCGATACACGTTCAGGCTGACATCGACCAGAGCCTGCACGTGACCGAAGCTCTTGTAGACGTGCTCGATCTCGATGATCGGGTCACCGGTCAACGGATAGCCTCCGTTCCAACCACTTGACGCCCATCGAGAGCGTGAGCGTCATCGAGAGATAGAGGAAGGCGACGGTGTTCCATACCTCGAAGGTGCGGAACGTGCGCCCACGTTGCAGCTTGCCCAGGTGCGTGAGTTCGCGCACGGCCAGGACCGAGAGCAGGGACGAGTCTTTCAGCATCGCGATGAAGTCATTACCCAGCGGGGGCAGCACGCGACGGATCGCCTGGGGCAGGATGACGTACCGCATCGCCTGGAAGTAGCTCATGCCCAGCGATCGCGCGGCTTCCATCTGCCCTCTCTCAATCGACTGTATCCCGGCTCGGAAGACCTCAGCCTCGAACGCGCCGTACCCGAACGCCAGCCCGACCGTTGCCCTAACCATCGTGTCAACGTCTCGTATACTGAGCTCAGCCAGCCGCTCGCCGAACTGCACGAGGGCGCCTACCCCGAGGTTCTGGAACACAGCGGTGCCAAGCCACTGTACACCCGAGATCGACAGAGGCGTGATAACGTAGGCGAAGTAGATGATCAGGATCAGCATCGGGATGCCACGGATCACCTCGACGTAAAACGTGGAGATCGTGTAGTAGACCACGTTGCTCGAGACCCGTCCCAGGCCGGCGATCAGGCCCAGAACAAGGGCTATGGCGAACGCGGTGACGGTGGCGGTGATCGTGACGCGGATGCCGGGGAGAAGGAAAGCAAGGGCGTCCTGGTAGTACTTCTCGGTGAAGAACTGGTAGACCATCACCGCTCCCAGCAGAAGCGTGATGAGAGCCCACCAGGGCAGCCGCGACAACCCCTTGGGCCAGAAGATGGGCTGAGGCCGCTTTTTCCGGGCCTCCTGCTCAACCGTCACGGCGTGCTCCTTCCCCTCCTATGAGCAGATCCTCCAGTGCCAAGCCTGACAATCACGGACTGCGGGGCGACGCGACCGCCCCGCAGTCCTGATTCCCTGATATCGAGGGTTCCTGAGCGCCTACTGCGTCGGCGTGCAGGGCCGCAGCAGCCACCTCTCGCAGATCTGGTCCATCGTGCCGTCAGCGAACATCTCCTGCATAGCCCAGTTGATGGGCGTCGTGAATTCGTTCAGCGGCGACATCGGCATTGCCAGCATCTCTCCGCTTGTCACGGAGAAGACGATCTCGAGCTGACCAGGGTTCTCGCCGATGAAACCTATACCGGCGACCTCGTCGATGATCACGACATCTACGTCACCGGCCATCAGGGCCACGACGGGCATGTCGTAGGTCTCGAAGCTCACGACCCGATCCTCACCGACCAACTTGATGGCCGTGGCCTCATTCGTCGTGGCGATCTGCGTCCCGATCGCCGCGTCCGAGGCAACGAGGGTCTCCTCGTCGGGGAAGCGGTCGTCGCCGGCCCGAGCCATGATCACCTGACCGTACGCCACGAAGGGCAGAGTGTAGTCCACGCTCTGACCCCGGAGC
>JAUVSX010000082.1 GCA_030596915.1 Chloroflexota bacterium
GGAGGAGATCACCCGAGACATTCCAAACGCGGGTGACGAAGCCCTCAGAGACCTGGGTGAGGATGGCATTGTTCGTGTCGGAGCCGAGGTCGGGCCGTTGGACATACTCGTGGGCAAGATCACACCCAAGGGCGAGAAGGAGCTGAGCCCCGAGGAGAAGCTGTTGCGAGCGATCTTCGGTGAGAAGGCTCGGGAGGTCAAAGACTCGAGCTTGCGCCTTCCCCATGGTGAGCGGGGCAAGGTCGTGGATGTCAAGATCTTCGACCGCCAAGAGCACCAGGATCTCCCAGCCGGTGTCGAGACAATGGTGCGGGTCAGCGTCGCGCAGTTGCGCAAGATCACCGAGGGCGACAAGATGGCTGGGCGTCACGGGAACAAGGGCGTGATCTCCAAGGTCGTGCCGGTGGAGGACATGCCGTTCCTCGCTGACGGGACCCCGATCGACGTCATACTGAACCCCCTCGGCGTCCCAGGACGGATGAACATCGGGCAGTTGCTCGAGACGCACCTCGGCTGGGCCGCGCACCGACTGGGCTTCCGAGCCGTCACGCCCGTATTCGATGGCGCCAACGAAGCCCAGGTGGAGGCGGAGTTGGCTCGCGCGTGGCTGATGGATCGCGCGTGGAAAGAGATCACGGAGCGTGCCTGGGCCTGGTTGAAGGCTCAGGACTACCCGCTCGAGACGCTGGCCGACGACGAGGAGGCCAGCAGGCTGTATTACGTGGCCTGGCTGTCCGAATACGGCTACGATGTTGATGAACTGATAATGAATCGCGTCTATGCTCGGCGGGCAGTGCTGCGCGAGTGGTTGCGAGAGAGGGGATACGACGCAAACGAGCTCCTTGCGTTCACCGATGACGAGGTCGACACAGAGGAACGCGACGTGACGGACTCTCGGGCGATGGCGGTCTGCCTGCGGATATGGTTGGAGGATCGCGGGAGGGACGTCGCTGACCTGGATGACGGCGAGGCCGTTTCCCTGGCCGCTCAGGTCAGCCTGGAGACGTCAGATCCACTACCGAACCTGGGCAAGTTGGTTCTGTACGATGGGAGGACGGGCGAGCCCTTTGACCGTCCCGTAACCGTCGGCGTGATCTATCTGATGAAACTTGCTCACCTGGTCGAGGACAAGGTGCACGCGCGATCCACAGGGCCCTACAGCCTGGTGACCCAACAGCCGTTGGGAGGAAAGGCGCAGTTTGGAGGCCAGCGGTTCGGTGAGATGGAGGTGTGGGCTCTGGAGGCCTATGGCGCCGCCCATACGCTTCAGGAGATGCTCACCATCAAGTCCGACGATGTGCATGGGCGCGTCCGGACGTACGAGGCAATCGTGAAGGGTGAGTCTATTCAGGAGCCCGGCGTCCCCGCCTCGTTCAAGGTGCTGGTGAAAGAGCTGCAGAGTCTCGGAATAGCCGTGGAGGCAGTGACTCGCGATGGTGACGTGCTGCACTTCGGGAAGGACGAGGCCAAGTCCAGACCGCCGAGGCTGGGAATGGGCCTCCTGAGTCTCAGGAGGAGCTGAACCTCTGGTGCTGCCAGGACACTGCGTCGCCCAATCGCTGAAATGCAAGCGATCGTCCCTCAAACTGGATCACATCAGCAAGGGGCGGACTTGACGCCAGAACGTTCCGTGTTAGAATAGTTCTTCGCACGCAGGCGGCAGCAAGAGGTCCTGTTGCCTGGTTTGACAATAGGGTTTGTACGTCATTGATCGGGGAGGCCATCGGTGCGGGTGGATGGCCTTCTTGAATGATAGAGTGTGTCGAGGGGGTATTTGGTGCCCACAATCAACCAGCTCGTACGCAAGGGAAGAAAACCCAAGCCTCGCAAGTCCAAGGCGCCTGCGCTGCAGTACCGCTTCAATTCGGTCAAGCAGCGTCGTTACCGGCGCGATAAAGGGGCGCCGCAAAAGCGAGGGGTGTGCACGCAGGTCAGGACGATGACGCCGAAGAAGCCGAATTCGGCGCTGCGAAAGATCGCCCGGGTCAGGTTGAGCAACGGTATTGAGGTGACAGCCTACATCCCCGGCGAGGGGCACGTGTTGCAGGAGCACTCTGTCGTCCTGCTGCGCGGTGGACGGGTGAAGGATCTGCCAGGTGTTCGTTACCACGTAGTCCGTGGCGCGATTGACTCGGCAGGTGTGGAAGGGCGCCAGCAGAAGCGCTCGAAGTACGGAACGAAGCGCTCAAAGCGATAAGGAACAGACAGGAGAGGCAGGTTACTCATGCCCAGACGCAAGCGTCCGCCAAGGCGACGGGTTGAACCGGACATCCGGTACAAGAGCGTGGTGGTGACCAAGATCATCAACAAGATTATGAAGGGTGGCAACAAGAGTGTCGCCTCGCGGATTGTATACGACGCATTGGATATCATCGAGCAACGGACGGGTCGCCCTCCCCTTGAGGTCCTTGAGCAGGCTGTCAGGAATGTCGAGCCCGTTCTGGAAGTGAAGCCGCGTCGCGTTGGCGGATCCACCTATCAGATTCCGGTGGAGGTTCGGCCTTACCGTCAGTCCGCCCTCGCCATTCGATGGATCCTGAGCGCTGCCCGCAGTCGGCCCGGTAGGACGATGGCCGGGAAACTGGCGGACGAGCTGATGGATGCGGCACGCGAGACGGGAGTGGCGATGAAGAGGAAGGAAGATACTCACCGGATGGCTGAGGCGAACCGCGCCTTCGCTCATTACAGGTGGTAGGGGGACCCCGCGTTGTCTGCCCTTGGGGCTAGGCCCGAAGGACGCGCAGAATCGATTTCGGTAGACAGGTTGGGGCGGAAGACGGAGAGATGAGCAGGTGATGGCTCAGAACGACCTGCTCAAGTACATTCGCAATATCGGCATCATCGCTCATATCGACGCGGGGAAGACGACCACTACGGAGAGGATCCTCTTCTACACGGGTCGCACGCATCGAATGGGTAACGTGGATGATGGTACGACGATAACAGATTGGATGGTCCAGGAGCGGGAGCGCGGGATCACGATCACGGCGGCTGAAGTGACGTGCTTCAGGCGGGATCATCAGATTAACATTGTGGACACACCGGGACACATCGACTTCACTGCCGAGGTGCAGCGAAGCCTTCGAGTACTCGATGGGGCTGTCGTCGTTTTCGATGCGGTAGCTGGCGTAGAGCCCCAGTCAGAGACGGTGTGGCGACAGGCACGGGCGTTTGGTGTGCCGATGGTCGCCTTCATTAACAAAATGGATAAGCTGGGCGCCGACTACGCTCGAGCGGTTGAATCGATCCGGGAGCGGCTGGCCGCCAATCCCGTTGCTATTCAGTGGCCAATCGGCAGCGAGTCGGACTTCCGGGGCGTCGTGGACCTGCTGACCATGCGGGCGACCGTATGGCCGGACGAGACCGGGTCCACGCCAGAGGCCACAGAGATACCGCCGGGGCTTGAGGACACCGTGACGGAGGCCCGCGAGCTCGCCGTTGAGCGGATTGTTGAGACCGACGATAGCTTGTTGGCGCTCTACGTGGATGGGCAGGATATCTCTGCGGTGCAGTTGCAGCAAGCGCTGCGACGGGCGACTCTGTCGGGAGAGGTGAACCCGGTGCTATGCGGGTCGTCTCTGCGCAACAAGGGCGTCCAGCCGCTTCTGGATGCAGTGGTTGACTATCTGCCCTCGCCGCTGGAGATTCCGCCGGTTGAGGGATCGAACCCCAACACTGGCGCAACAGAAACGCGGCCCGCCGATCCGACGGCGCCGCTGGCAGCATTGATCTTTAAGATTGCAACGGACCCCTACGTGGGTCGACTGGCCTATTTCAGGGTCTACTCTGGCAGACTGAAGGTTGGCACCAGGGTTCTCAATGCGACGAAGGGTCGCCGGGAGCGCATTGGCAAGCTGCTGCGGATGTTCGCCGATAGCCGGGAGGAGGTCCGGGAGGTAGGGGCAGGTGACATCGGTGCAACGGTCGGTTTGAAGGCAACATTCACCGGTGAGACACTGTGCGCAGTGCACAAGCCCATTGTCTTGGAGTCGATCTCGTTTCCGGAGCCAGTGATATCGGTGGCAATTGAGCCGAAGACGGTGGCTGATCAAGACCGGCTTTCCGATGGCCTCAAGCGGCTGGCGGACGAGGACCCCACTTTCATCGTACGGGTCGACGAGAACACCGGCCAGACACTGCTCTCCGGAATGGGGGAGCTGCACTTGGAGATATTGACCGACCGACTCACGCGGGAGTTCGGCGTGACGGGGCGCGTAAGCCGGCCGCGAGTCAACTATCGTGAGACGGTCACGCAGCTTGCGCCGGGAGAAGGCTCCTATCAGCGACAGGTCGGAGGACGGGTCCATTTCGGGCGGGTGTGGTTGGAGGTCGAGCCGCTGATCACCGGGGGTGGCTTCGCGTTCGAGGTAGGGGTGAGGGGCCTGCCCGAGGAGTTCGTTGTCGCCGTGGAGCGAGGCTGCCGGGAGGCGATGGAGAGCGGGATGCTAGCCGGGTATCGGCTGGTGGATGTCAAAGTTCGATTGCTCGGAGCGGAGGTCAATGACGAGACGTCCTCCGAGATGGCCTTCAAGGTGGCAGGCACGTTGGCTTTCCGCCAAGCGGTGGAAAACGCGGCCCCAGTTCTCTTGGAGCCGGTGATGGACGTAGAGGTCACAGTGCCGGAGGCCAATACCGGCGAGGTGATGGGGGATCTGAATGCTCGTGGCGCTAATGTTCGGGAGATAGACAGCCGAGTGGGGGATATACAGGTGGTTCGGGCTTTCATCCCCCTGGCGAGCATGTTTGGCTATGCGACGGGTATCCGCAGCCTTACGCAGGGGCGCGGGACGTTTACAATGGAGTTTGATCACTATGCGGAGGTGGATCCGCAGCGGATGGGTGCGATAGCACAAGGACTCAGTTTGTGACTGTAGCAGGTTAGACTGTCCAGAAGGAGGGAAAAATGGCGAAGCAAAAATTCGAGCGAACGAAGCCTCACGTGAATGTGGGAACGATCGGGCACATTGACCACGGCAAGACGACCCTCACGGCCGCTATCACCAAGGTGCTATCCTTGAAGGGAATGGCCGAGTTCAAGGATTACGATGAAGTCGCCAAGGCGGATGCAAAGATGTTCCGCCGTGATGCGACGAAGATCTTGACGGTGGCGATCGCGCACGTCGAATATGAGACGGTAAAGCGACACTACGCGCACATCGATTGCCCCGGACACCGTGACTATATCAAGAACATGATCACCGGGGCGGCGCAGATGGATGGTGCCATCCTCGTGGTGTCGGCCGCCGATGGCCCGATGCCGCAGACGCGGGAGCACGTTCTCCTGGCCTACCAGGTGAACGTTCCCGCCGTCGTGGTCTTCCTGAACAAGATCGACCTCATGGACGATCCGGAGCTACTTGAGCTGGTTGAGCTTGAGCTGCGGGAACTGCTCGATAGCTACCATTTCCCAGGCGACGAGACGCCAATCGTTCAGGGCAGCGCCATCGCGGCGCTCCGAAGCGAAAGCACCGATCCCGATGCACCCGAGTATGAGTGCATCTGGGAACTGATGGGCGCCATCGATGACTACGTCCCGACACCTGAGCGCGATGAGGAGCGGCCGTTCCTTATGCCGATCGAGGACGTATTCTCGATCAAGGGGCGCGGTACGGTGGTGACCGGGCGTGTGGAGCGCGGGACGATGAAGCCGATGACTGAGGTCGATATCGTCGGGCTGAAGGAGGAGACTCGCCGCACGGTCGTTACCTCTATGGAGATGTTCCACAAGACCCTCGACGTGGTTATGGCTGGCGACAACGCCGGCCTCCTTCTGCGAGGTGTCAACAGGGATGAGGTAGAGCGTGGTCAGGTCATCGCCATCCCGGGCAGCATTCACCCGCATCGTCGCTTTATGGGCGAGGTGTACGTGCTCCAGAAGGAGGAGGGCGGCCGGCACAAGGCTTTCTTCACCGGCTACCGTCCCCAGTTCTACACGGGCACGATGGACATCACTGGTCAGATCACGCTGCCCGAGGGCGTTGAAATGGTGATGCCCGGCGACAACGTCAACTTGGAGGTCGAGCTGATCCAGCCGGTTGCTATCGAGGAAGGGTTCCGGTTCGCCTTTCGTGAGGGTGGGTTGACAGTGGGCGCGGGCGTCATCACTAAGGTCTTGGAGTAGGCGGCGCACAATGGCCAAGCAAAGGATTCGCATCCGGTTGAAGGCGTACGATCATCGCGTGCTCGACGAGTCGGCCAAGCGCATTGTGGAGACGGCGGAGCGGACGGGCGCGAAAGTTGTAGGCCCCGTGCCCCTCCCGACCAAGCTTGAGCGCTTCACGGTCCGTCGATCTACGTTCATTGACAAGGACTCGCACGAGCATTTCGAAATCCGCACGCACAAGCGGCTGATCGACGTCATCGAGCCCGACAACAAGACTGTCGATTCTCTGATGCGACTCAATCTGCCGGCCGGCGTG
This sequence comes from Chloroflexota bacterium, assembly GCA_030596915.1. Lineage (GTDB taxonomy): Bacteria > Chloroflexota > Anaerolineae > B4-G1 > B4-G1 > JAUVSX01. The sequence continues at coordinate 6,420 of JAUVSX010000082.1, forward strand.
GATATCGAAATCAAGCTCTAGTGGTCTCGGAAGCGTGATGGGCAGGAGGAGGGAACCACAACTCTCCTGCCTCAGATGTGGAGATGACGTGGTTGTTGCCCGGAGAAGGCAATCCTCTGGGGAGGTGTCGGGGTGAAGGCGATCCTGGGTAGGAAGATAGGTATGACGCAGATCTTCAATGAGCGGGGTGAGGCTGTTCCGGTGACGGTCATTGAGGCCGGTCCCTGCTACGTGGCGCAAGTCAAGACGCTTAAGCGGGACGGGTACGAAGCTGTGCAATTGGGCTTCGATGAGGTGAAGCCCCAGCGACTGAGTGGTGGTGAAAAGGGCCATCTGGCGCGCACCGGTGTGCCCTCAGTCCGGCATCTGCGGGAGTTCCGTACGAGAGGCGACGATGAAGTGACGGAGGGTCAGGAGATCCTCGTGGATGTTTTCGAAGTCGGGAATCGTGTGGACGTGGTGGGCATCTCGAAGGGCCGTGGATTCACAGGCGTGGTCAAGCGGTACGGCTTTCGGGGCGGTCCCAAGACACACGGTCAGTCGGATCGTCAGAGGGCACCCGGCTCCGCTGGAGCCACTACATCTCCTGGCCGAGTGTTCAAAGGGAAGCGAATGCCCGGCCGTATGGGGGGGCAGCGTGTCTCGGCTCAGGACCTGCGGGTGGAATTGGTGGATGCTGAACGAAACCTGCTGGCGGTTCGCGGAAGCGTGCCGGGAGCGACGGGCAGTCTTGTGATGGTGAAGCAGGCCCGCAAGTCGAGGGAGTTGGCGAGGCACCCAGGTAGGTAGGCCGCGAGGAAGACAATGCTTGTTTCTATGTACAATGCAGGGGGAGATGAGGTCGGCGAGATCGAGTTGCGGCCCGACATCTTTGAGGTCCCAGTCAGTGTCTCGTTGATGCATCAAGCCCTCGTGCGTCAGTTGGCAAACGCGCGCCTGGGGACGCACAGTACGAAGTCGCGGGGCGAGGTGTGCCGCACCAAGAGGAAGTGGTATCGGCCGAAGGGCACGGGCAGAGCTCGGCACGGCAGTCGCAACGCCCCCATCTTCGTCGGTGGTGGCGTCGCCCATGGCCCGAAGCCGCGAGGGTATGCCAAGAAGATGCCGCGCAAGATGCGTCGAGCTGCTCTGCGATCAGCCCTCTCGGTGAAGGCGCTTGAGGATCAGATCGTCGTTCTGGACGCGTTGGAGATCGAGTCGCCGAAGACCAAGGAGATAACGGCAGTTCTGAGCAATCTGGGCTTGGACGACCGCGTGCTGATACTACTCGCCGAGCGCAATGAGGCCGTAGAGAGATCTGCGCGCAACTTGCCCGAGGTCAAGACTCTCCGGGCCAGCTACTTGAACGTCCGTGATCTCCTGGGCCACGATCATATCGTGATCCCTTTGGGCTCGTTGGCGGTAGTTGAGAGCATCTTGGGACAGGTGAAGTGATGAACCCTTACAAGGTTATCATCCGTCCGGTCGATACCGAGAAGACCCGCTTCCAAGGCTCGGAGCTGGGGCAATACACGTTCGAGGTGACGCGGCGTGCGAACAAGATCGAGGTAAAGCGGGCGATTGAGACCATCTTTGACGCCGACGTCGTGGCAGTGAACATCATCAACGTGCCTGCCAAGGCCAGCAGTCGCCGTGGGCGCCGACGAATCGTACGACGCCCGGGCTGGAAGAAAGCCATCGTGACCCTGTCAGCAGGGCAGAGGCTGGACGTGTTTGAGGGAGCTTAACCAATGGCGTTGAAGACCTACAAGCCAACGTCGCCTGGCACGCGGCATCGAACGGGCTCACTGTTTGACGAGATCACGCGCACGAGGCCAGAGCGGAGCCTGATTCGACCGCTGCGCAAGCGAGCTGGTCGCAGCACTGGGGGTCGCATCACCGTGCGCCATCGTGGCGGCGGGCACAAACGGGCCTATCGGGTGATTGACTTCAAGCGAGACAAGAGCGGTGTGCCCGCTCGCGTCCACAGCGTCGAATACGACCCCAATCGGTCAGCCCGGATCGCGCTGTTGGCTTACGCAGATGGCGAGAAGCGCTACATCATCGCCCCGTTGGATCTCAAGGTCGGGGACGTGCTGATGAGCGGGCCCGATGCCGAGATCCGCGTGGGCAACTCGCTGCCCCTGATGCGGATGCCTTTGGGGACGCTGGTGCACAACATCGAGTTGGAGCCGGGGCGCGGGGGCCAGTTGGCGAGGGCGGCAGGCACATCGGCTCAGTTGCTGGCCAAAGAGGGGAAGTACGTGACGCTACGTCTGCCTAGCGGTGAGATGCGGCTGGTGCGTCGCGAGTGCACGGCCACTGTCGGGCAGGTGGGCAATGTCGACCACGGAAACATCAAGCTGGGCAAGGCTGGCCGGAAGCGGTGGTTGGGCTGGCGCCCTGCGGTTCGTGGCTCAGCCATGTCGCCCCGCGACCATCCGCACGGGGGTGGGGAAGGGCGGTCGCCAATTGGGATGCCGAGTCCGAAATGCCCCTGGGGCAAGCAAACGCTCGGGAAGAAGACGCGGCGCAACAAGGCCACCGAGAAGTATATCGTCCGCCGACGTGGCAAGCGACGGCGGTAGCAGAGTGTGATTGAGCGAGTGGGAGGCGGAATATGTCGCGATCGCCGTTAAAGAGGCCCATACCGTTTGTAGATGCCAAGCTCTTGCGCAAGATCGAACGGATGAACCAGTTGGGAGAAAAGCGCGTTATCCGGACGTGGTCTCGCGCTTCGACGATCTTCCCGCACATGATTGGGCACACGATTGCCATTCACGACGGTCGCCGGCACGTGCCGATCCACATCGAGGAAGACATGGTCGGGCACAAGCTGGGCGAGTTCGTCCCCACCAGGACCTTCCGCGGACACATTGTGAGGGATAGGAAGACGCGCGTGCGTCGGATGGACGACTGAGATGGAAGTAGAAGCCACAGTCAAGCACGTGCCGATGACGGCACAGAAAGTCCGTCGCGTAATCAATATGGTGCGCGGGCTTGATGCCGAGAAGGCGCTGGATGTGCTCAGCTTCATGCCGCACGCAGCGGCACGTCCGGTGGCACAACTGATTGGATCAGCGGTTGCCAATGCCGAGGAGAATCTTGGCATCCCGATCGATGCGTTGTTCGTGGCGCGGATTGCCGCCGATGATGGGCCAGGGGTCACACCTGGGAAGGGTTGGAGAAGGCGCTTTGGTGGACGAGGGCGGTGGCGCCCGATCCGCAAACGGTCATCGCACATCAGGGTAGTCCTTGACGAGCGAGCGGGAGA
>JAUVSX010000342.1 GCA_030596915.1 Chloroflexota bacterium
AAGTTCGACGAAGCTACGACAGCACGGAGTGCCCTGCGGATCGCCCGAGAGGGACATCTGCCCGCACTGGGAATGGTGAGCTCGCAGGGCCCTCACAACCCGCCGCTGACGAGCTACTTTCTAGCTCCAGCCTTCGGGTTCAGCCGCGATCCGCGGTTGGCAGCCGGATGGGTGGCCTTCCTCGGCGTCGTGGCAGTGGGCCTCACGTACTGGTTGGGGCGCCGCTACTTCGGCTGGCCCGTGGGTGCGCTGGCTGCGCTGCTCTTTGCCGCCAGCCCGTGGGCGGCTTTCTACAGCCGCAAGGTCTGGGCAGAGAACCTGCCTGCGCTGACGCTTGTCTTCATCATTGCACTCCTGGCTGCGATCGTGCGGCGCAAACCATGGGCGCTGGCCGGGGCATTTGCGGCCGCAGCAGGCCTCGCAAGCCTTCATCTGGCAGGGATTGCCTTCTTCTTCATCCTCGCGGTGGTGATGGCCCTGTTTCCACGACGCCTGCGTCTGCTTCCCGTACTCGTTGGGGTCGCGCTGGTCGTCGCCATTCTGAGCCCATACCTGCTCCACGATGCCCGCCACGATTGGCAGAATCTGCGCGCCTTCGCGGGCCTCGCGGATCAGGAAGCCTCGGTTGACCTGCAGCCACTCGGAATGGCGTCAATGGCGATCGGCGGCTATCACCTTCAGGATCTTGCCGGAGAGCGCTACAACGACTTTCTCGGGCGGATGATCGTCGATCTACGCTGGTTGGACGTGGTAGAGATGGCACTGTTCTGGCTGGGTCTGATCTGGCTTGTCTGGCGCGTCGTTCGGGCCAGGTTGGGGCCGGGCCCGCTGCCGCCCGAGGAGAGCGCGCGGGTGGTGCTCCTCTGCTGGTTCGCTGTCCCGGTGGTGCTCCTTCTGCGCCGCTCCGCGCCACTCAATCTCCACACGTTCACTCTCCTGTATCCCGTGCAACATCTCGTAATCGCCCTGGTTCTTACCGATGCGGTCGTGTGGGCCACAGGCCGGCTCGGAGGGCGCGTGGGGCGGGGCCTGGCGATAGGCGTGGCAATCCTGACTGCGCTCATCGTCGGTTGGCAGGTGTGCGTGCAGCAGTCGTTGTTGCGCTTCGTGGATTCCAACGACACGCCAGGGGGCTATGGCGCACCAGTCAAGTACGCACTTGCGGCCAGCCGAAGCCTCGAGGCTGTCCGCCACGAGACCGGCGCTGGTGAGCTGGTCCTTCTATTGGCCGGGGCCGATCCGCGATACGACGGCGAAGCGGCCGTCTTCGATGTTCTGCTGGACCCGGGGCGCCGGCTCACAGACGGCCGGAGCGCGCTAGTCCTTCCGGCGAGCGGGGCTGCATACCTGGTGACTCCAGGCGCCGAGGCGGCTGGCCTGCTGCTCGAGGCTTCGGCGGTGGCAATGGCGCCAGCCTTGCCCACGCGGACCGGAAGCGGCGAGGCCTACCGCTTCTTCTATTGGGAGCCCGGAGAGATGCTTCCGCCTCACGTGATCGAGGGGGAGGACGTACGCTGGGCATCCAGCGCCACGCTCCTCCGGTACGATTGGGAAGGTGAGGCCCGGGCGGGCGGCTCTGTACGTTGGACGCTGGTATTCCGCGTCGAAGCCCAGCCTCCCCCGGGAGTGGACCTCCACTGGTTCAACCATCTGGTGGACACAAATGGCAATCGTTGGGGTCAGACCGACGGCGTAGGCTATCCGGCGTCAGAGTGGCGCGTGGGAGACACCGTGATGATCTGGTTCGACATCGCCATCAGCCCCGATGCTCCTCCGCCACCCTACTACGTGCGCAGCGGAATGTACACCTACCCAGAGATCGCGAACGTCCCGCTCCTGGATCCCGCAGGCAACCCTGCTGGGCAGTTTGTTGAGTTGGGGCCTGTCGGCGTACCGCCCCGAGATACGCAGTAGCTGAACCAGTTGTGCTCGCCGTGCGAAGCTGCCAGCCTGGCACTAGCAAGCTAGCCGGCTCGTCTCTTTCCCCCATCAGTGACTTGAGGCTGGCAGCGACGTCGCCCGGCGCCCGTCGCGAGACTCAGGTCGAGGCAGGATCAGCCTTCTGGGGCCCGGTAAGCTAATGACGTCCCCCCAAGGTGATCCATCGGTCCTCTCGGACGGCTCATTGCGGCGCTGTGGGATAACGTAACCCGCTCCGACCTCGGCATACCGACGGGGAAGCAGACCGTACTCGAGAGAGCGGACCTGCCTCGCCGGCGGCGGCGGGCTGCCACCTATGGAGAATCCAGCACAGGGACGTCCAGACGAAGACAAGGCCTTGCGAACTCTCTCGGAGAGTTCGCAAGGCCCGTTCGCGCGTCCATATCGGCTGCCCCACCGCGTCGCCGCGGGGGAGTAGCTTACGAAAGTTCAGATAGCACTAGCTACGAGCAGCTCACTTCCACTTGCTCAGCTTGGACTTCCAATCCATCGAGTGTCCGTCCATTCCAGGCCAGTCCCACGAAGGCAACTCGGGCAAGCCGTCGCCGCAACCCCAACTGAACTCACAGTCAGGCAGTTCGGGCTTGTCGGGCCAATCGGGCTTGTCAGGCCAGTCGGGCATATCGGGCCACTCAGGCATCCCGCATCCGCCGAAGGGGCACTCGGGCACGTCGGGCCACTCAGGCATCCCGCACCCGCCGAAGGGGCACTCAGGCATCTCCGGCCATTCGGGCATCGGGCACCCGCCGAAGGGGCACTCAGGCATCTCCGGCCATTCCGGCCACTCCGGGCAGCAAGGGCACTCGGGCAACTCCGGGCACTCTGGCCAGTCCGGGCACTCCGGGCACTCCGGGCACTCTGGCTCTTCGGGGCCGTCGCCCGTAGGCACCAGTACCACGCTCAGCTTGGCGCACAGCGCATCGGTGAACGCCGCGCCGTCGTCTACAACCAACACCCAGCCGGCGTTGCCAGGAGGTGGCGGCCAGTCCGCGTACCCGGCGCCATAGATCTCACCAGGCTGCGGGAAGACGATGTCGCCGTGTAGCCACTGGGCATTCGCATCGGTGATGCTGACACCTTCGGCATCTAGCTCATCGATGCCAGCCAACGCCGCCTCGTCCCTCGCCTCCACCGCAGCGGCCTCGTCGGCCGCAGGGCCGGCTGAGGCAACATTGAACACCTGCGCAGTGGTCGGGCCGAAATTGGCTGATCCCGTCACTTGCGCGACGGCTTCGTCAATACCGACATCCATATTGGCTGCGCCACCCAGCTTGGCGATCGCCTCGATGGTGGCAGCAATCTCCGCGGCGTTGTCGGCCGTCATGACGGTCGGAGCCACCTCAACCTGAGCCGTGGTTCCATATTGCACAACCGTCAATTCGGCCGAGCCGTCCTTGGGGAAACAGCCTCCAGGCGCAACAACCGCCGACAGGCCGTCGAGCATCGCCTGGAATTCCTCTGTGCTGTTTTCACCGGAGCCATCAATCACGATGGCAAACTGCGTGCTGGTGCTCAGCGCGCTCGCGCCGACCAGCGGCACCGCCGCCAATACGAGCGTCAGCATCAAGCCGACATACAATAAGCGCTTCTTCATGCTGGTCTTCTCCTTGTGAGTGCTATCTGAGGGTCCTCCGTTGTACCATCTGGGGGATTCCTATGTCGATAACAGGGTACGTGGTTGCTCTTAAGAAGGGTCTCGTGTGAACCACACCGAGTCGCATCGTCTGATACCATCACCTCCCCTCGCAGGCTCACGACCGTCGACTGGTCGCCGTGTTGGGCGGCCACGCTCCGAGCCTCCGCACATCTTGCTGCGAGCACTCCCGCCAGCCCCAGGTCTTGCAGTCGACCTGATTCTGCGGGAAACTGAGAGAGTTGCAAACGAACCAAGCGAACCACTGGGACCCACGACACCGTCACGAACGCATGCGACGGGTGTGGTGGGGTATGGTACCATTCGTATTGTAGTACATTCGCCGCACGATGTCAAGTCCTGTGCCGGATCACCCCGCCAATCGAACGCACGATTGTAGCCCCGCGCAGTTCCCCGGGTACCGTGTGCCGAGCACTATGATGCACATCTCCAGAGATATGTCAAATCCGACGCCGCCCGTGCTGTTGACCGTGGCACAGCCCCTGACGCAGGATGGGCCTCGGAATGCCAAGCGTCCAAGCCCCCGCGAGCAACTCGCTCCATGAGCTTTCTATCACACCCTTCAAACCTTGTCAAGCACGCAAGCAGCCGGATTCGCGAATTCCCGCTCTCGTCCGAGCGGGAGAGGACCGCTGCACGTCATAACACCCTGCGCTGGCCGAGGATGCTTTCCTGACCCAAACCCATTCAGGGATCCTTCTGGCCTGATGGGGACGCGACACTTGTGGTGCGTCAGGGATGCCGTTTCATCGTCCGGGAGAAGCCTCTCCGTCCCGAAGAGGTCGGCCTGAACACGCTCTCCACTTCGCCGATCAAGCAAGAGGTCGCTGCGGGAC
>JAUVSX010000188.1 GCA_030596915.1 Chloroflexota bacterium
ACGCTTGAGGTCGCGTCGTCCAAGATCAGTATTCGAGGATCTTTCAGAAGCGCCCTGGCGATGGCGATGCGCTGCTTCTGCCCTCCGGATACCGTCGCGCCCCGCTCGCCGACGCGCGTATCGTACCTGTCGGGCATGTCCAGGATGAACTCGTGCGCGCGGGCGGCTCTCGCCGCGGCGATGATCTCCTCCTCGGTGGCAGCAGGGCGGCCGAATCCGATATTCTCCCGGATTGTCGACGCGAAGAGCGTTGTGTCTTGCAGCACGATTCCTATCTGGTCCCGAAGGGAGTTGACCGTCACGTGTCGAATGTCGTGCCCGTCGATCAGAATCCTCCCCACTGTGGGGTCATAGAAGCGCGGGACGAGATTGATGATCGAGCTCTTGCCCGAGCCTGTCGCACCCAGGAGGGCGACGACCTCACCGGGTCGGACGTCAAGATCGATGTCCGTCAACACGCGGCGCCGCCGGAAATAGGCGAATGAGACCCTGTCGAACCTGACGCGCCCCTGGATGCGCCCCAGGGGCACGGCGCCGGGCTCATCCGCCACCTCAGACTCGGTGTCGAGGATCTCGAAGATGCGGGCGCCCGACGCGTCGGCCTGCGAGATGGCAGCTATGATCCAGCCCAAACGGCGCGTGGGCCCGAGCAGCAAGGCGACGTATGCGGTGAACGCGACGAGTTCGCCGATCGTCAGCTCTCCGTCGATCACCTGTTGGCCGCCGTAGAGCAGGATTGCCACAGTACCCGCGCTGGCCAAGAGGCTGAGCAGGGGCAGGAAGGTTGCGCGCATGCGGCCAGCCCGGAGATGGAGGTCGAGGAGCCTGGCGTTTTCGTCGGACAGCCGGTCGACCTCAGCTCTCTCCTGGGCGAAGGCCGCGACGATGCGGGCGCCGCGCAGGTTCTGTTCGAGACGCGACGTCAGCTCGGACAGCCGCTGTTGGATCGCCCGGAACAGCGGGCGGAACTGCCGGCCGAAGTGAAGGGCAGTGAGGGCCAGGAAGGGCACGACGGCTAGCGTCAGCAGCGCGAGCCTGAAGTTCATCATCATCATCGCGACGGCGATGCCGAGGATCAGGATCAGCAACTGACTGAGGCTCACGAGGGCCCGGCCCGTCAGGAAGCGCACCCGATCCACGTCACTGATGGCCCGGGTCAGAAGCTGGCCGGTCTCGGCCTGGTCGTGGTAGCTGAACGAGAGGGACTGCAGCTTGCTGTGGATGGCGTTGCGAAGGTCGTAGGAGACGTTCTGCGAGGCGATCTCTGTCCAGCGGCCGTAGAGGAATGTGAAGGCTCCCTTGATCAGGCTCAGGCTCAGGAGCGCCAATGTGCCCTGCTGGATCGCTACGGCGTCGCCCCCCCAAAGGCCTGCGTCGACGATGTTGCGGATGATCAAGGGCTGGGCAATTGAGATGCCGTTGTTGACCAACAGGAGCAGATATGCGCCGGCAGAATAGGTCCAGTACGGGCGAAGGTATCGCAGGCAGCGCACCAGAATGCGCCGCGCTCCAGGCTGCCGGATACGGACGGGTGCTAGTCCCTCAGTTGCCATCCTCAATCCCGAGAAGTCGCACGAGATCGGTCAGGGCGTCGTGAATTGCCGCCACGTTGTCGGGGGGTAGCTCCCGCAGTCGCTCCCGAAGCAATGGAATCCCGCCGAGAGGAGCCATCTGCGCGAAGCGTCGTCCCGCGGCGGTCAGCTCGACCATGACGACGCGCTGGTCGGCCTCAGACCTCGTGCGCGTGACGTAGCTCAGCTTGGCCAATTGGGCGATCATCTCCGAAGCGCTGCTGTCGCTGATGTCGTGGTAGTCACTCAGTTGCCCGACGGTCCGCGGGCCGGATTCGAGCAGGTAGCGGAGTGCGGACATCTTGCGGCCGCTGAGTCCTTCGTCCCGAATGCGCCTCGAGTACTTGCGCAGATCGCGGTGCAGCCGCAGGAAGGTGTGGATTGTCTCGCCATACAGGGCCGGGTCCCGTTCGCTGTCCATAGTCGCTCCTCAGCGCAAGCGGGGGATACTTCGTATCCGAGAGTTTCGGTTCCGAAAGGATTGTACCACACGTGGCGACAACTGTCGAAGCGTACGCTGGTATCCTTTTCAGGCGCGGGGCAGCGGCGTGGCGGGATTGCAGAGGCCGGCGCCAGGGACCGGAGGCCGACGTTCCCCCGAATCGGTGGACATGGAGTTAAGCGCCGGTGTCAGGGATTGGCGCCGGATGAAGGGTCACGTGTTACGGATACTCGGGCGAAGCGCGAGCCTGGCGTGCGGCCAGAACGGGCAGCCACTGAACACGGCAGTCGGGCGCGTGGGGTCGCCAGGCGTTCAGGTCAGACGCTGATTCGCCACTTGTGTCCGAGCGCAGGTCACAACGGCGGGTTCATACCATCCACCAGTGTTCTGGCGTGATTGCGGGCAGGCTAAACGCGCGGTGATCCTCCGCAAGCGACGCGAGCAACTCCCGAGCCTTGAGGCCGATCGCCGTCGCCGCGAGCTCGACGTTGCGCCGTCCGACGTTGGCCGCAGCGTGCTGGCGCGGGTCTAGCCCGCCGACGCCGAAGGGTGGGCTCATATCGAGTTCGAACGGCCGATCGCCGAGCTCCGACATGTCGACGAGATCAGGATAGAGGAACATAATGTTCGACGTCTCCCATTTTGCCGCGTGGTCGGTGTTTGATTCCTCGCCCTGGCTCAGGGTCACCTCCCATAGGCCGACGCCCACCACCGAGCCATCGGCCACAACTGGCTTCAGGCCGGCGTCGATCATAGTGATCTGCTCGCGTACGTTGTGTCCGGACACACCGATGATGACACGGAAGCCAGTCTCTCTGAGTCGCTGGAAGAGGTCCTCGAGAACCGGTACCAGGTGCTCCTGCCGGAAGCCGGAGTGGAAATAGACCGGCGGGTACACGATGCCGCCGAACTCCTGCGCGCACTGTACGAGTATCGCGTGCGCCTTGATGGCGTCGTTCCCGAGTGGCAGGTGCGGGCCGTGCCATTCTATCAGTCCGAACGGCACGTACACGACCGGGAACGCTCGGGCGGCCGCCTCCAACTGGCGCGGACGCATCAACTGCATCTGGACGTCCTGGCGTGTGTCAAACATCACGATGCCTCCTTGGTGCGACTGGCGCGGATCTGCCTGTCGAAAGCCGTTGCCATCGCCAGGCCAAGTCTGCAGCCGATCCGGCTTGCTGGCACGTCCCTCGCTGGCCGATCCTTCCTGGTCGGGAGACCGTCTCTCTTCCACCGGGAATGCAACGTGGTCCTATGTCAGATGGGCCCAGCGAGGCGCGTCGAGTACCTCAGGATTGACGACCCACTTCGGGCGATGACCGGACAGGACGGTGGCCACGTTCTGGGCTGCCATCAGCTCCAGGTCGGCCAGGGACTCTGCGGAGTAGAACGCCACGTGTGGCGTCGCGATGACGTTGGGAAGCTGCAAGAGGGGGTGGGTCGGGGGGAGGTGTTCCGGCTCGAACACGTCGAGTCCCGCCCCAGCTATCCAGCCCTCCTGAAGCGCGCGCAATAGCGCTTCCTGGTCAATGATCGCGCCGCGAGCTGTGTTGACGATGTACGCCGTGGGCTTCATCAATCGGAACTCCCTCTGGTCGATCAAGCCGCGCGTACTCTCCGTCAAAGGCGCGTGCACGGTCACATAGTCGGACTCGCGCAGAAGTGTGTCAAGGTCCACCTTCCTACACTTACGAGCTTCGATCACCTTGGCATCCAAGTGGGGGTCGAACGCCAAGATTCGCATACCGATGGCGCAGGCCTTCGTTGCCACGGCGCCACCGATCCGGCCGAAGCCTATGATGCCAAGCGTACAGCCCCGGATACGGTGGAGAGGAGCTGATTCACGCACGTCCCAGTTTCCCTCGCGTACGCGCCGGTCGTACTGGCATACCTGGCGCCCCAGTGCCAGGAGCAACGCCATCACGTGCTCAGAGACCTCGTCGAGGCAGTAGGCTGGCACATTCGTGACCGGGATGCAGAGCCTGGTTGCCTCGGCGACCGCGATGTTGTCTACACCAATGCCGTACCGGCCAATAACCTGCAGCCTCGTGCCTGCCCCGATCACGGCCGCGGAAACCGTCGCCCAGCACGTCAGAATCGCGTCGGCATCGCGTACGAACTCAAGCAGTTCGGATTCCTTGCCGGTATCGGCCACGACGAGCACGGCGCCAACGCGCGCCAGGACGGCGGCCTCGGGCTCGGTCGAAGGCCACGCGATGTCCGTCACCAGCACCTTCCACCGTGGGGTGTCAGTCACGGTCCTGATCCTCGCCGCTTGCCGCCGACCCGAGGTCTAACCGACTCAATCGCGACACCAGATCTCTGCGGCTTGGGGATGAGGCGCCTGCACATGACGGTTCCAAGCGGGCTCGAAACCGCGTGTGAGGCGACGTCAGCGAATGAATGGCCGCGAGCCTATCCGGGACCGCTGGGCATGCTGCCGCTATTCGAAGCACACGAGAACGAACCGAGCTCACGACGTCCGGCGCTGTACGGCCCGGGGGCACGATCACGGAGGTACTCGCATTCCCCCCAAGGCAGGCAGCAGGCCACGCTCAGAGGCTACGGAGGCGCTGCGGCCCCAAGGGCCGTGTGCCGGGCCATCTGGGCCCGGGCTCGCGCGACGAGGGCCTCCACCGCCCCGGAGAAACCCGCGACCTCGCGCAAGTCCGTGAGGGTCACCGGTTCGGCAAATGAGACCTTGGGAAGCAACGGGAACTCACGGTTGAACACCAACTGCTCTATGATCTGGATGAACTCGGCGACTCTCTGCCGGTCGCGTGCTTTCTTGCGGACCCGCGTCAGCGGACTCCGCACGCAGGCGGCAGCCAGCACACCACTCACGATAGCCACCAGCACACGGGCCTCGGGAGCCCGGCGTAACATCAGCTCGACGCTGGGCGACCAGTCGCTCAGTGCTTCGTGGCCACCCGGCAAGACCGCAGGATCCGGATCGATGTGACCACTGGGGAAAATGAGCACCATCCCGCCGTCCCGCAGGTGGCGGATGGCCGTGCGCAGGATTCCCATGCGCTGGTGCGTGTCCCTCGTAAGGAATAGGAGGTGGTCTTTGACCACTGGCAGCTCGCGCAGAAACCCGATGTTGCCGGAGACAATCTTCAGGTCGTCCCTGCCCACGCTCGCGGCTATGAGCAGCGCGTCGCAAGTGCCCGGGTGGTTGGCGGTCACCAGCAATGGCCCTTCCGATGGGATGTGCTCCACGCCGTAGGCTTCGAAACTGCTGGCGAATCGAGGCAGCACCCGGTTCGCCGCCTCGACGAATCCCCAGCTACTAGCCCATTCGTCGAACCGCTCACCCAGTTCGGCGAATCGGCGGGTCGGGATGCGGAACAGCCGATCGATCGGTCCGTAGTACCATCCGTCTTCCGACAGCCCAATTGCCCTGCAGATCTCATCGGAAAGATGTCGCCGCAAGGCCTCAATGCGGGCGAGCTGAGCTTCCATCAGGTACCCTCAACAAGCTCTCGACTGGGGACATCCGGCGCTGGGCCCGCTGGTGCTGGGCCCTCTGTAGCGATCAGCGCATCAAGTCGGGGCGCCACGTCGCCATGCGCATGACCGGTCCAACCGCACCCGCGTTGAGCATCCCCTGTGCAGGCACGCACGCCCTGACCCCGCTTGTCGCATGGCTCGGCGCCGGCAGTGCCCCGACTCAGGTGGGTCCGCGTGAAGCGGGGTGCAGCGCACATTGCCCGCCCACGGGGACACATCACCCGCATCATCGCCGGCTCCACCTTGGCAAAGCGCCGGGTGGCCAGAGGTGCACGCGGAGGCGGGAATTTGGGCAGCTAGATCGCTGCCAGGACAATCGCTGCGATCATGAATATGAAGAAGATCCCGAAGAACCAGCCGATCTTGCTCCAGTCGTCATATCGCTGCCCCTCGAGTACCTCCTCGCGGCTCAGCCTGGGTTCATCGGGCGACCGCACCGTCTGAGGCTCTGCCTTGGGCCGCGGCAGAATTGCGGCCAAGATGAGCGCGACGGCCACGCCCACCAAGACGTAGCCCAGAACCGAAGCCCCCCCGAGTCTCGGCCCAAATGGCTTCAGCCAGAGGCCGCCTGCCCACGTTGGGAGGAACACCACGAAAAAGATGAACGCGAGGAACAGCCAGCCCACGCGTTTCTCCGCGCGAATCCCCCTGAGGATCAGTGCGTACAGAATGGCGAAGAATAGGATGGATACCGCCAACGCGATTAGAAACGTGAAGAAGAAACCCACCTCTCACCCCCTACAAGGTTGTGTAGCGACTTGCCCCTGAAGCCCGGGGCAAGCGCGGCCTGTGGCCCTCGGCATCGCCACCGCTGGCGTCACCGCCCAGCCCATACGGACAAGGACCCCGCAGTCCGGTCCGCACGCGCCATTATCGCCGGGTTGCTCAGTGCGTCAAGTGCGGAATGCGACAGTTGCCGACACAGGATGCCACAGCTCATTATACACCAGATGC
>JAUVSX010000416.1 GCA_030596915.1 Chloroflexota bacterium
CGCCGTTCGCCTCAGTCCCCTGGGCGGAGGGAACGGACGGCTGCCCCAGCTCGCCACATCTCGGACTCACGCAGCTCACGCAGCTCGGCCTCGAGTTTCTCCTTGTAGTCTGGTGCCACGTTCGCCTCAAGCACAATCCGCGTCTCATCACCCGCAAGGACGCTGTCATAGAGCTCGGCGAACACAGGATCGACTGCCTCCCGGAACTTGTGTCGCCAGTCCAGGGCGCCGCGCTGTGCTGTCGTGCTGCAATTTGCATACATCCAGTCCATGCCGTTCATGTCTACGAGGCGGATCAGGCTCTGGGTGAGTTCCTCGACCGTCTCGTTGAAAGCCTCGCTGGGCGAGTGCCCGTGCCTGCGAAGTACGTTGTACTGGGACTCCATCACGCCTGCGAGCGCACCCATAAGGATACCGCGCTCGCCCGTCAGGTCGCTGTAGACCTCGTGCTCGAACGTCGTCCGGAAGAGGTAGCCTGATCCAATCCCGATGCCGACGGCCAGAGTTCGTTCCGTGGCGCGGCCAGTGTAGTCCTGGTGCACGGCGAAGCTGCTGTTGATGCCGCTCCCCGCCAGGAAGTTGGCTCGCACGCTCGTGCCGGATCCCTTGGGCGCGACGAGGACGACGTCCACGAATTCGGGCGGGACGACGCCTGTCTGATCGCCGTACACGATTGAGAACCCGTGTGAGAAGTAGAGGGCATCGCCTTCTTTCAGGTGAGGCTTGATGCGGGGCCACGTAAGCATCTGCGCGGCATCAGAAACCAGGAACTGAATGATCGTGCCCCGCTCGGCGGCTCCCTCAAGATCGAAGAGCGTCTTCCCGGGCTCCCAGCCATCTTGGATCGCCTTGTCCCAGTACACTGTGTCCCCGGGCCACTGTCCTATGATTACGTCGATGCCATTGTCCTTCAAATTGAGTGCCTGCGCCGGACCCTGAACGCCATACCCCAGAATCGCGATCACCTCGTCTTTCAGGATCTGGCGCGCCTTCTCCAGTGAGAACTCTTCTCTGGTGATGACTTCCTCTACGGTCCCGCCGAAATCTATCTTCGCCATAGCTGATCTCCTCTGTGTCTAGGATGCTTGTCGGGTGCGCCGCGGGCCGCCGCTAGCAGCTCTCCCCTCCACTTCCATCGGTACCACGCAACATCGCCACCTGCCCCGTTCGCACCATCTCCACAATGCCAAACGGACGGAGCACTTCGGCCAGGCCGTTGCTCTTATCCTCAGCGCCGGTTACTTCGATCATCAAGCTGCTAAGCGCGACGTCGACAACACGGGCTCGGAACGTATCCACGATCTGCAGCACCTCGGACCTGGCCTGCCCGCTGGTTGTCTGCACCTTGATCAGAGCAAGGTCGCGCGCGGCGGAAGGGCGTTCTGTGATGTCCACCACCTGGATGACGTTGACGAGCTTGTACAGGTGTTGAGCGATCTTCTCGGCCCCGGAACGGCTATCGTCCACGACGATCGTCATCCTGGAGACGCCAGGTTGCTCTGTGTGGCCCACGGTCAGGCTCTCGATGTTGAAAGCTCGCCTCCTGAACATGCTGGCCACGCGGGTCAACACGCCAGGCCTGTCCTCGACAAGGGCAATCAGTGTGCGTCCCATTTCCTCTCCTCCTTGGCCCTATTGGCCACAGTCTCCGGAAGGGCGCCGGAGCATCTCGTCTAGCGCTGCACCCGACGGCACCATCGGATAGACGTTGCCCTCTTCGCCCTTCTGGACGACCTGGAACTCGATTAGTGAGGGGCCATCGTGCTCGCGGGCCTCGGAAATCGCCTGCCGCGCCTCCTGCATGTTGGTGGCTCGCCAGCTCCGGATGCCGTAAGCCTGGCCGAGCAGCACGAAGTCCGGATTGACGAGCAGCGTCGACTCGTACCGCTCGTCGAAGAACATCTCCTGCCACTGGCGCACCATGCCGAGGTAGCTGTTGTTCACAATCGCGATGCGCAGCGGCAGTTGCTCCTGGATCACCGTCCCCAGTTCCTGTGCGGTCATCTGAAAGCCCCCGTCGCCGACGATGGCCCAGACCTCCTGGTCTGGACGAGCGATCTGCGCACCGACGGCAGCGGGCAGACCGAAGCCCATCGTCCCAAGCCCGCCGGACGTGATCAGAGGGTGTGACAGGTCATAGCGGTAGTACTGCGCGGCCCACATCTGATGCTGACCGACGTCCGTCACCACGAGGGCGTTCCCGCCGGTTGCCTCCCAGATGGCGTTCACAACCTGCGGGCCGATCAGGCGATCGTCTGCCGGTCGCGATAGGATGTCCCGGTCCTGCGTGTCGGCACGCCACGCGGCGAGCTGTTCCAGCCACTCGGTTCTGTCTGATCGCTCGATGAGTGGGAGTAGTTGGCCCAGCACCTGCGGCAAATCCCCATGTATGGCCACGTCCACCGGCACCACCTTGTTCAGCTCCGCAGCATCAAGGTCCACGTGGATCTTCTTGGCCTTGGGAGCATAGTCGCACAGCCGACCTGTGACGCGATCGTCAAACCGCATGCCAAACGCCAGGAGCAAGTCGGCGTTCTGGATCGCCAGGTTCACGAACGCCTCACCGTGCATACCCATCATACCTAGGGCGAGGGGATGTGACTCGGGAAACCCGCCCTTTCCGAGCAGCGTCAGGCTGACGGGCACCTGGGCCTTCTCGGCGAATTCTCTCAATATCCCTGTCCCCTCTGACATCAGCACGCCGTGCCCGGCCAAGATCAACGGGCGTTGGGCTGCGTTGATCAAATCGGCCGCTGTCTGGACGTCACAGGCTTCGCCCAAGCCGACTGGGCGGTAGCCTGGCAGCACGACTTCCGCCTCTGGGGGCACGAACTCCGTCGAAGCGAGTTGGACGTCCTTGGGCAGGTCGATGAGCACTGGCCCAGGGCGGCCGCTGCGCGCGATGTAGAAGGCCTCGTGGATGACGCTGGCCAGTTCGTCAACGCTGGTCACGAGGTAGTTGTGTTTGGTGATCGGCAGCGTGATGCCCGTGATGTCTGTCTCCTGGAAGGCATCGGAGCCGACGAGTGACGTAGGCACCTGGCCCGTGATGCAGACCATCGGTGCGGAATCCATCATAGCGTTGGCAATCCCGGTCACCAGGTTCGTGGCGCCGGGGCCCGACGTAACCAGGACGACACCTACCCGCCCTGACACTCGGGCGTAGGCGTCGGCGGCGTGGGCTGCCCCCTGCTCGTGGCGAACAAGAACGTGCCGCATCCCGTACGCCTCTCGGGCGTCGTACGTGGGCATGATAGCTCCCCCTGGGAAACCGAAGACGACCTCAACGCCCTCCCGCTTGAGCATCTCCCACACGATCTGTGCGCCTGTCCGCTTCATATCGGCTCCTTTACGTTGTCAGGGTCTTATGCGGAGTGGATTCTGGCCCAACGGAAGCGCCGCCCGCCCGGGCGGTTTCTCGCTGTGACTACTGTTAATGGCTCTTCCTGGACTGCGCCGCCCTGACCGATCGTTGCCCCCGACCAAGCAGGAGCCTGGGAATGACGACACTCGCACCAAGCCTACGCTGGCCGTGGCTGCTTCGAGCAGGTCCTGTTCCGGGGGACGATTCTGCTTCGGACCAATCTGGGTGTACCATCATACGGATCCGCGACTACTGCACTTCTGTCCGGCGCCTAGACGCAATCAGAGCCGCCCCTTTGGGCGGCTCTGGTTTGCGGTTGGCTACTGGATCAAGCCCTGCGCGGCTGCCCAATGGGTCGTGGCC
>JAUVSX010000505.1 GCA_030596915.1 Chloroflexota bacterium
CGGTCACCTGACGCCCTGTACCGCAGTCGTGCCGGCGGAACAACGCCGGCACGCCTGCGGCACTCTTCTCGCCTCAGTCCCCCAACGCCCCACGCGCACCCCGACTACGCCCCACCGCCCTCGGAATCCGCGTCAGCAACAGATCGCACGCCGCCACGTCGTCGCAGATACCCACCTCGATTAGCCTCGCCAACTCCGTAATGCTTAGCCGGCGTCTGC
The DNA here is from genome assembly GCA_030596915.1 of Chloroflexota bacterium. Lineage (GTDB taxonomy): Bacteria > Chloroflexota > Anaerolineae > B4-G1 > B4-G1 > JAUVSX01. Next base: position 220 of record JAUVSX010000505.1, read on the forward strand.
CACTCTCCGCCGTCGCAACTGCCACCCGGCTCATCCCTAGACGCACTCCAACCTCGCGTTGCGTCGCCTGGCTCGCCTTCCGCATCTCCCTCAACCACACTCCAACCTCTCGATCACCTGAACTTACCATGGTCGCATCTCCTTGCCTGTCAGATTATCCAACGCCCGCCCGCTTGTCCAGGTCGGCCCATGCCCCGGCGTCTCCACTCCGAACACCTCCCGATAACGTAACACTCAGGTTCAACGCCTCGTGCACCCGTAACGTTTCTGCAACACCTGCACCGCACGTGCCTGGTGCAGCCGCCACGTCCGGAACCGCTACAGCCACTATATGCCGGATTCTGTTTGCACCTCCCCCCGACGTGTGGTACACTTCATGTGCGGTACGGAGTCTGGCAGGGCTTCAGTATCGTGGCAAGGGTGAACCTGGGACGGTCGCACGCAAGTAAGTCGACCGTCCCTTCCCCGTTCTGAGCCTGTTCATCCATGCCCGGCACCTGCCCCGCGGAACGCGGAACGACAGCCAGTTGCCCACTGGCTAGGAGCGACGCCACGATGTTCTCAACGCCCGTTCTTCGTGCTTCTCTTGAACCCCCAGAATCAAACCCGCAAGTATCCATTTCCGATGACGCGAAGCGTCTGCTGGACTGGTCTAGTGCGTCCACATTCCGCCACAGCGGCTGGCGGCACACTCGAGCACGTGTCTTCCGGGCCATGTCCGACACCGACGCCACCTTTTCCGCCATGTACGAATTCGCCTACTGCGGCAAGCACGCCTACGTCCTCCGCTCCACTGACGATCCCAGCAAGTACCGGGTCGCCGGATCGTCCTGTCATCAACGCTTCTGCCTGCCGTGTGCGTCCGAGCGGAGCCGTACGATCGCCATCAACGTTCTCGATCGCCTCGGACGCAAGCGTGCTCGGTTCCTCACGCTGACCATTCGCTCAACCACGGAATCGCTCACCTGCCTGCTCGACAAGCTCACGCACTCGTTCGCTCAACTCCGTCGTCGTGCTCTCTGGCGTAAGCGAGTTACCGGCGGCGTCTCGTTTATCGAGCTCAAGTGGCTACCTGACTCGCAACGTTGGAACGTACACCTCCATGCCATCATTCAAGGCCGCTACGTTGAACAAGGCCACCTCGCCAAGGCCTGGAAGCAGATCACGCGGGACTCGATCATCATCGACATCCGAGCGATCAAGGACAATCGCACCGTGACACGTTATGTCACTAAGTACGCCTGCAAGCCCCTGCACTTCAGCGTGCTGCACGACGACGCCAAGTTGCGTGAAGCCATGATCGCCTTGAAAGGCCGTCGCCTGGCCACTACCTTCGGTGACTGGCGTGGCGTCCTCTTGACCCCAAAACCGGACGAAGAAGCATGGACGAACCTGGGAAGCCTCGAAACTATGATCCGACAAGCTACATCCGGCGACCCGACCGCAGTGGCGATATGTCGGAGTCTGAGTGTTACGATTGCCCCTACCGTGACTACGTCCGCCGAAGCACGTGCACCCCCTGCAAACTCTGTCGATGGTGGCGAGCAGAGTTACCTCAACCTCAACTGCCTAGTCCGACACGTTGACATCGGCTGACACCGACGTCACAGCAGATCGCCGGGTCCACCGGCTCCACGCGGTAGTACGCCCCGCCGACGTTGACCGTCTCTCGGCGGGCGGGGCGGTACCCATCGCTCCGCTGCGTCGTAACGCTATCTCTCGTCAGCGTCCCGCTCTGGCTCCGCTCCTGGCTACACCCCGCCCCCGGGCGGGTAGCCTGCCGGCTCTCCGTAGCTCCCCCGGGTCGCTCCGCCTCCGGCCCCCCGTCGCTCGATGCGGCCCTCCCGCTGCTCTGCTGCACTCGTGAGTCTCTGGTCTTGGGCCGCGACTCGCTCCGTTGGGGGCCTGCGTCTTCGCTCGCCGTGGCTTGATCGTCGTCGACGGTACCCCGCTCGCACTCCCAAGGGCTGCGGCTTGCCCAGAATGCGTTGCAGCGTCCTCTCGGGGGCCGATAACCGGACGTTCCGTTGCGGCCGGCCTGCGGACAAATCGGAAGTGGCGGCGGCCGCAACGGAACGTGTATTATCCGCCCCCGGTCACTGCGCAGCACCGTCCCGCTTGTGCGTCAGGCTCCGGCTGCGGCCTCCGCTTGGCTGCTTCGCAGCCACCGCCCCGGCATCCCTGCCGGGGCGAATAGTGCCGCCCCTCCGGGGCTGGTGCCGCCCCTCCGGGGCTGTTCCCGCCCCACGTCTATCCGAAGCACGGGACGTGCCGTTTCCATGTTCTACGCCCCTCCCAAGCTCTATGACGGCACGCCCCGTGCGACCCCTACACCACTACGCCCGCCGCTTACACGGCCGCACAGAGGACCGCCAGCGGTCCCCAGCAGACCCGCCCCGACTCCTGAATATGTCTTCCAAGGGAATCGGGGCGGGTCTGCAAGAGGCTCTCACGCACGATCGGCTTGATCTGGCCCGTACCACTTCATATTATGTGCATGTGACCGTGTGGTCGCCGGGTGGTCCCCTTTGCTGTTGTCCTATTCGGAGACACCGATCGGGCACTTAGACACCTGCCTTC
>JAUVSX010000224.1 GCA_030596915.1 Chloroflexota bacterium
GCATACAGAGGCGGCCGGGCGTGTGCCGGTTCGGGCGACCAACCAGAATCGCGACGCCGAGGATGAGGAGCACTGCCAGGGCAGCCCAGCCGCCGGAGCCGAGATCGAACGTCAGCGCCGTCCACACTGAAGTCAGTAATCCCCAGGGCGTGACAGGCATGATCGTCTCTGCTGGAGCGGCCTGGAACATCCGGTCAAGCAGGCCCCCTCCAGCGTAGAGCAGCCAAGGCACGAAGGCTATCACCGTGATCGCTCCGGCCAGCACAAGGCGAGTCCGCTTCCCGCGACTCACCAGCAGCCCGTAGGCGTAGAGTCCGGCCAGCGCAAAGGCGCTGTAGTAGAAGGTATGCAAGGCGGCAGAGCCGGCCAGGAACAATCCGACCAGCGCCCAGTGCCGCTCTTCATCGAGCCAGCACAAGAGCGCCCAGGTGGCCAGTAGGAGCCACAGGACCACCAGCGGATACATCCTCACGACCTGGGCGTAGTAGACGAGGCCTGGCGCCAGCGCAGTGAGGCCTGCCGCCACAAGGGCCAATGAGCGGCGCTTCATCCACCGGTTCGCGACCTGGTACGCAACCGGAACGGTGAGCAGGCTGATCAGAACCGGGAAGAAGCGGACGAGGTAGAGGTTGCGCCCCAATGCCAGCCAGGGCTTGAGCATCAGGTAGAAGAGCGGAGGATGGACCTCCCAGGAGGCGATTTCGATGATCTCAGCCGGCGAGAGGCTGGCGTGTGCGACTGACCACCCTTCATCCCATCGCATCAGCGGCCCGGCGAGCTGGTGCAAGCGGACCGCGAACGCGACCAGACAGATGGCCACGACCAAGGTCGCAGAGCCGATTCGTGCGAAGAGCGACGCTCGGACGGCATTGCGGGGGGCAGTGGGTCCCCCAGCGGCCACCGGGTCCACTGTGGCCGTCATCGGCCACCTCGCTCGGGGAGCCGGACTAACACGCCTGTCGCCTCATCTCACCTCGACGGCCTCTGCCAGGATCACCCAGTCATCGGCTACGCGCTCTCCATCCGGGCCGATAGCTCGGAGGCGGGTCATGGTTTGGTCGTAGAGGCCCACTGCCAATTGATACTCACCGCGAGGCAAACCCGCAAGTGGTAGCGACACAACCTCGCTGATCACCTCCCGCGGGGACCACCAGGAGGTGGGATATGCGCCGCCCTGCGGCATCGCATCGCTCTGGGCGACGACCTCGTGGGTGGCGGGATCGAACAGGTGGACGAAGACTGTGTAGTCGCCGGCCGGGGCCTGCAGCGCCTGCCAGTGTAGCGTCAGGTCGACGGCCTGGCCGTCCTGCTCAATGTCGTAACCAGCCAGCCGGATCTCCTCATCGAACTCAACCGCTGCGGGGTGCTGCAGTGGTGGAAGCGTGAACGACCTGGGCGGCCGGTTTGCCTCAAACGGCACAGCAAGAGGAAGGGAGAAGTCACCCAGGCGCGTCTGTCCAACCACCTCGCCGCTCGATACCTGGTATAGGATGACGTGCAGGTGGTAGCCGCCGCCCGGTACCAGATCGTCCGGAATCTCAAGGAGGTAGTGGTCGGATACCTGCTCGCCCGGACGCCACATACTGGTCGGAAGGAAGCCGTAGCCCGGCTGGGTATCGAAGGCGCTGAGGATATCGCCAGCGTCGTTCACAATCCGAAGCGAGATGCCGTAGTTGGTCGCCAGCGGATGCACCGAGGACCAGCTCAGGTGCACAGAGAGCTGGTCCGGGCGAGGCTGCGCGATGGTGCTAGCGTGCAGGCGGATTGCCGGCCCGAAGGGAGCCAACACCGATGCTTCCCGGGGTAACGGTGGCCCCTGTGGTACCCGCACCGGCAGCAGGTAAAGAGGTCCCCGCGATCGGCCGCCTGGCGTCAGCGCGCGGAGCTCTCCCGCCTGGTCGAAGAGGCTCACTTCCACCAGGTACACTCCTCGGGCAATGTCCTCCGGCAGGGCGAGGGCCCAATCGGCGCGGCCCTCGGATACCTGTTGGGAGACCTCGGCAAACGGTTCCACCTCGTGGCGCAGGGCGGCGGGGGAGACGAGGCGGACCGTGGCGGTGGTGACATCGCTTGGCGCCGCCCAGCTCAGCCGGACCGTGAGCGGGTCGCCGGGCGCCAACTCCTCCGCTGAGAGGGTATATGACTCGAGTCGCGCCCCCCCGGCGAAGCTCACGCCTCCGGGATTGTGGTGGAGGTAGGGCATCTGGTGGAAGTCCATCGTGAGGCCGGCGTCGTGATCCGCGACGGCTGTCGGAATCAAGAGAAGCATCAGAACCGGAAGCGAGGCGATTCCCACATACCGAGCCGCGAGTTTCCAGCGGATTTCGCGGCGAGCGATGATCAGCGCAACAACCACGGCGATGAAGGCGAGGAGGGACGCGACCTCACCACCGATCCTCGCCGGAGTGCGGGTCAAGCGGAGGGTGACGCGATGTTCTCCCGGCGGCACTTCCACGGCCAGGTAGCCAGAGCCTTCGACAGGCCACACATCAGTGCGAACGCTGTCCACCTGCGCCGTCCATCCAGGCCAGTAGAATACAGGAAAGGCGATAGCGCCGCCATTGCCGCCGACCTGCCACTCCTGGGTCGTTGGGCGCCTCGCAACGCTGCGCGCCTCAAGTTCTGCACCCGCCAACGCAATCGCCCGAGCCGGCTCTCCTGGCTGGACTAGCGCGTCTGACGTGAAAGGGCGCGGAACGGCATCGCTGGGCAGCCACTCGTAGCGGATCGTCGTCCCGATGTTCTGGGTGAAGAGCTCGTATAGCTGCAGGCGCTCGGTTGTCACGTCATCTGGCCCAATGGGCAGCCTGTCGGGGTTCAGTGGCACGAGCACGCTAGCCACGAGGATGGTGGCTGCGGGCAAGCCAACCCACAGCGCTCGTCTGCCCTGCGGCACGAGGGCGGCGACGGCTGCCGCCGCAAAGAGCGCCTGGACGGAGAGGAAGCGCCACGGAAACTGCGTCATCGGCAGGAGGGGCAGGTGGTCCCAGAGCAATCTGGTGAGGGGAGTGATCATCAGGGTCGAGAGGAGCAGGCCAAGAAGGATGAACCCCCGGCCGCGCCTCTGCGTGCCCGTCTGGGTCCTACGACGATAGATGCCACCTGCCAGCGCTACCGCCCCGAGCAAGGCAAAGAGCGCCTGCGCCAGCCCCATGGCGAACGGTGAGTCGCGGCCGGGGGCGGTGCTGTAGTTGAAGAGCAGGCCACGTTGTACCAGGTCAGTCGTGCGGAAGTGTTGGGAGTGGTGGAAGTAGTCGGCGGTGAGCGTCTGTGCTTGCACGAGGTCCGTTTCCGCGAGAGCTGGGACCCAAACCCAGGCCGAGAGCAGCAACCCGAATCCCAATGCCACGGACCCAGTTGTCAGTACGTAGCGCCATCTGTCGGGCCGGCGCATGAGCAGCGCCAGCAGATAGAGTAGTACGAAGGGGGTGAAGATGAAGGCCGAGATGTTGTGGGTCATAATCAGACCGGCGTATGCCAGCGCAGGCCATATCCACGCTGCCGTGAATGGCAGGCTGTACGGTCCGATCTGTACCCTGGACCATTTCCCATCCAGAAGCTTGTCGAGGCCCCAGAGGATGAGCGGATAGAAGGCGAAGGCGAAGAATTCAGAAAGGGAGTCGCCGCGGACATATACGTTGACAAGGTGAAACGGAGCGACGGTGTAGGCCACCGCCGACAGCCAAGCGGCCCAGCGGCTCCAGGACAGCCGCCGCATCCAGCCGTACATGGCTACCGCCGACGCCAGGAAGCCCAGCGTCTGGACGGCCTTGAGCGCCGTCAGAAGATCCAAGCCGGCTATCTCAAGTACGCCCGCGAGATAGAAGGGCAACGCCGAGTAGTAGTTGTAGAATGGGAAGCCGAACCCGTAAGCGCCGTCCCCCATCCATCGCGCCGGGAACACGCCCGCCCGCAGGTTGGCCACCAACTGGTGCGTGCGCTGGAGCAAGAACGGACTGTCGCCGCCGCCGCGTGTGTTGACCATCCCGGGCCCCCACAACGGCGCAGCTACGGCCAGTGCCACGAGCACCAGGGTCGCGAGTGCTAGCCGGTCCTTCATCGTGCGCGCCATGCCAGTTCAGCCCCCTACGGGCACCTCGATCCAGTCGGCCGCGGGATTGCCTGCCTCGTCGAGAAGGTGCAGCACCGCTCCGGTCTCGGGCTGCCAGAAGCCGAACCGGAGCACGTCACGGCCTGGTATTGGGCCACCGACACCTTCCACGAAGTGATCATCGTTGACGATGTCTCCGGGCTGCCAGTCGCCCGTAGGGTAGTATCCGTGGGCTGCGTGGGAATCCGCCTGGGCGATGGGTTCGCCGTCCCTCAGGTAATGGAGGAACACAGTGTAATCATCGGGCAGCGGCGCGGTAGCCCGCCAGCGCAGCCGAACCCGGACGCCATCGCCCGCCGGTGTAACGGTCGCTCCCAGATACTCGACACCGCCGGACAGGTGGGCAAGGGCTGGGATGGCCGGGTCGGGCGTGGCGCCGTAGAACGCCACGTAGGTCGTGTAGGGCTGGGTGTCGCGGTCGCCCTGTGAGGGAGCACCGACCTCAACTGTCAGCTCGCGTGGCGCTGGCAGGACAGAAAGTACCCACTTCCAGTCAGCGTAGGGCCACGCGAAAGCTGCTACAGCATCCTGGCCCGCCTCTCCTTCAGTCCCTACGATGATCGCGTCTGGTGCAGCTATGAGAAACCGCACCTGGGGCCAGTCCGCCCACAGCTTCGGGTCAAGATAGACGCGCCGGTCCGCAGGATCGCCGTGCTGCATCTGCTCCCCATCCCATCCCTCTCCCAGGAAGCCATTGACGCGGCCGGCAAGGATCGTTGCACCCTCCTCGAACCAGTAGCCCGTGTACGGGTGGTGGGCATACTCGCCGAAATAGGCCCAGGCGGTGCACCCCAGACCGAAGAGGATCGGGACGGCGACAAGCGTCGGCAACAAGAAGCGCGCAATCCTGGTCCTTGAACTGGGTGTTGTGGCCAGTGTTCGTCGCGATAGTAGGCGCCGCGCACGCTCAAGTAGCCAATCCAGTCCCATCGCAGGCAGCAGGGTGGCAACCGGCAGCACGCCCACGGCTCTCAGGAAGTGGGGCGCATCCTCCGCCAGCAAGGTGGGGAGAAGCATCACGGCTGTCCAGATGACAACGAATGCTGCACTCACGTTTCGCCCGAACTGGCGCAATCCGACCACAAGGCCCACAATGAACGCGGCCCCCAGCAGCGGGTCGAAGACGGGCCTCCAGGGAACGTTGTGCCGCCAGATGCGGTCCCCTCGCACGAAGAACATGCCCAACGTGCGCAGAACGTGCGCACCCAGGGTGCCCCACGGGTCGCCTCCGTGGATCGCCGCGCTGAAGACCGATACCTGCTCCGGCCGGCCGAGCACGATCTCGGGGAATCGCAGCGTGTAGCCGATCAGCGGGAGAAGTGTCACCAGAGCAGCGAGTATCGCAAGGCCGACGCCACGCCAGAGCCGCTGCCCGAGCGGCGACCGCGGGCTACGGACGGCGGGTCGGGCCAACCACGTGTAGAGCGCGAAGATGCCCAGCGCAACGGGCGTTACGCGGGCGGCGGAGTAGGTGTAGGCTGAAAGGCCGTACAGGATGCCCGCCGCGACCCAGTGAGACCAACGACCGGTTCTTACCCCTCGGGCTCCCTGCCAAACCGCCAGCGCAATGAACAAGGGGAGCAGGACAGCCCGGAAACCCACCCGGCTAAGGTGCACGTGCCAGAGCGTAACGGACAGCACCGCAGCGGCGAGCAACCCCACGC
>JAUVSX010000053.1 GCA_030596915.1 Chloroflexota bacterium
GCGCTCAGGCACAGGGAATCCCTATGGTGCACGGGAGCATCGCGGGTTTCTTGGGCCAGGTGATGACTATTTTGCCAGAGGATGGGGGCCTCCGTCTGCTGTACGGCGAGGACGGACTGCCTGAGCGCGGATTGGAGGCGGCGCTGGGGGCACCAGCAGCGACGCCGATGGCCGTGGCCGCCTGGGAGGCCCAGGAGGTGGTGAAACTGATCACCGGCAAGGGGGAGCTTCTTCGCGGGCGGTTGCTGGTGATGGACATGGGGAGCGGTTCCGTGGATATCCTCCAACTGGAGGATCAGACCCCGTAGCGCCAGGGGGACGGGGCTACCAGATGACATACGTCCGAGCCTTCATCGCGGTCCCGTTGCCGGACACACTTCTGGACAGCCTCGGTGCCCTCCAGCGAACTCTGGAGCGACGGGTCCCTGCCGGAAGCGTCCGCTGGGTCCGGCCCCAGGGCATCCACCTGACCCTCAAGTTCCTGGGTGACACACCTACCCACAGACTGCCTGACATCGAGGCGGCACTGAGGGCGATAGCGAGGCACGCGCCAGCGTTCGACTTGAGTGTCGCGGGAACGGGATGCTTCCCGAATTCCCGCCGCCCTCGTGTCATCTGGGTGGGCTTGGAGGAGCCTTCCGGTCGGCTGGAGCGGCTGCAGTTGGCGATAGAAGAGGCAATGGAAGTCGTGGGGTTCCCACCGGAGGGCCGTGGTTTCAGGCCACACCTCACACTCGGCCGCACCAACCGCCGGGCGACTCGAGCTCAAACCGCCGGCATCGGCGAAGCAGTCACCAGCACGGCCCTCACGGATCTGGGCGACGTACTCGCCGGCCGCATCGCGCTCATCCGTAGCGTGCTGAAGCCTACCGGCGCAGAGTACACAACGCTATCGGAGTTCCCGCTGCAGACAGCGTGATCGAGGGAAGGTCGCGCGACGATCTGCTCAGAGGGCCCAGCCAACGCGTGTTCTTGCCACCGGGCAAGGTCTGGCCCTTATCCCTGGCCCGAACCCATTCCTTCCGCCGCCGCCACCTCGCCGGGTGACGGTCTCGAGGAACGTTCGCGCAGGCGCCGGGGCGCGCTCATCGCGAGATACAGCAGCCAGCCAGCCAGCAGTCCAAGAAGCAGGAGGACGGCCGCACCGACCAATTGAGCGATCGATTGGCCTCTCCCGTTCTCAACGAAGCCGATGTTCGCCACCGGGAAAAAGCCCGTCACGCCCTGACCGGCCCGCAGTTGAGTCTCGTCAAGGACGAGTCCGTTCCAGCCCTGCCCCCAGCGCCCGTCGGCGAGGAGGGGCACCGACAGAGTCCCCAGCAGACCGGCGATGAGGCCCAAGGGAATCGCTCCCGAGAGGTCCGGCAGCCGCAGAACACGCTCCACCAAGTAGACCCCCGGGGGTATCAGCACCCCAGCGACGGCTCCCAGGAGCAGGGCCGACCACACCGGGATGAAGGGTGCGCCTGCCGAGACGGCGACGAAACCTGCCGCCGCGCCTCGCGCTGCCATCAGGGGATCGGTATGGCCCAGCGTGAGCCAGCAGTAGAGCTGCGACGCGAGCGCCCCGCCAGCGCCGGCCAGCAGCCCATTGACCGCGACGAGGGGGAGGTTCAACTGCGCGCCGAAGGCATGATAGGGTGTACTGAGCGACCAGCCCAGCCATCCCAGCCCGAACAGCAACGTACCCAGGGTGGCGAGTATGGGGAAATGCGCTGGGGGCATCCCCTCGGGTTCGTCGACCCGCCCGCGGGGAACGCGCTGGCCGAGCCCGAGAAGTGCGCCCAATGCGAACGAACCCCCAAGCAGATAGACGACGGCAGAGCCGGCGTAGTCGACAACCCCGTGACCCAGATTCATCGACTTGCCCAGTTGAGACAGCCAGCCGCCTCCCCACACCCAGCACGCGGCGAGCGGGAATACGACCACAGCCACGAAGAGGCCGCTCACGATCACCTGCCATCCGCGTGCCCTGCCGCATGCGCTCAACGACGGCAGTAGGACAGCCGTCGCCGCCATCGGCAGATAGATGACGAAGAGAGACAGGGCCTCGGGAGTCGCGGCATCCGCCCGGAGTAGGAAACCCTTCGTGCCGAGGAGCACCCACTCCTTCGACGGTCCCCACGAGCCGCTCAGGCCGTGAAGGCCCGGCTGACCCGGCTTCATCACTTCGGCCCCGCCGAGATGGAGGGCAAAACCAGCCGCGAAGTAGCCGATCGTCGCCAGCGCAATCGCGAGGCTCCCCAGGGTGAGCACCCGGCGGGAACGGCGTGGTTCCACGCCTCCCCAACCCAGCAACAGGACGCCGATGGGTATTAGATAGCCCAGCACAGCAGGAAGCCAGGTCTCGATTGGCATAACGATTCCCTTTGAGTAGAATGGCACTCCGTGACCCCGTTGCCTCAGCGTGTCTGTGGCGCGAATCCTGGAAATCTAGCCACGCTCGGGGCCCAAACACTGCAACGCGACGGCATCTTACCAAACAGCTCAGCTTTCGCCAAGTACTATGGATGATGAAGCCCCCCGACTGTTGGCTGACTGCATGCTTGGCCGGCTCGCGAAGTGGCTGCGCCTGCTGGGCTACGACACGGCGTACGACAACGCGGCCACCGATCTGGAGCTCGCGCGTCGCGCGCGATCCGAGGCCCGCGTGCTTCTCACGCGCGACCAAGAGCTGGCAGCGCGCACCGGCCTGCGCACACTGCTGATCGAGTCGCAGGTGCTGGACGACCAGGTTAGCCAGGTCGCTGCGAACCTACCGCGCCCGCCCCACCCTCCGTGCACACGCTGCGCCGTCTGCAACAGCCTCCTCCGGGCTGTCACCACTGAGGAGATCACGCATCTCGTGCCCCCGTATGTCCTGAGCAAACATCGCCAGTTCCATAGGTGCCCTGGATGCGGAAGAGTGTATTGGCCTGGGTCACACTTCAGAGCGATCAGGGAACAGATTGCGCGCTTCTCTGCGCACGACGGCGCTGATGGGTGAGGAGCGCGTGCTGGGTCACGGCGAAGAGCGCAGGCTGGATGGCGCCCACACGGCAAAGCCTCGTTCGACTGGGCGGGACCGTACCCCGTGTTGCAGGACAACCCACCACCGCACCCATGACTATTCGACCCACGGCAGACGGGCCGGATCCAGACTGCCCCCCGTCGAACCTGGCCACTGCGACGTTTCACGCTATAATGATATGATGCGACACAGCGGAGCATTCGACTGATGGCATCTGACAAGGGCGTACCGCCGGTTGAGGTCGGCGCAACTGATCAGCTCGTGATCCTCGGGGCGCTTCGCCGGCACTTGGCCAGCGTGATGCAGATCGATGGTCACGAGATACTGACCCAACCCGACAGGGTGATCGTCTTCCGCGGCCGGCTGCACGATGACTCCGAGGAGGCGTTCGAGCGCCTATCGGAGGATTTCGCCGCGCGCGGATACACAGCGTGGTTGCGAGAACGCTCGGGTGGCGGACACGAGGTCGTCGCGCGGAAGGGTGTGGCGAAGCCAAAGGCGCCCCCTCCGGGGCCCAACGTTGTGCTGTTTGTGGCCACGCGGCTCAGTGTCCTGTACGTCGGCACTCTCTCTGCCCTGGCGTATGAGGGAGCAGTGGAGATCCTCTCCCTAACTGACCTGGTACTGGTGCCGCTGCGAAACCTCCACAAGGGGATTCCCTTCGCAGCTACGCTTATGGGCATTCTGCTGGCCCACGAGCTGAGCCACTATGTGGTCGCCAGGCGATATGGCGCCCCGGTGAGCCTGCCCTACTTCATCCCTATGCCCCTCCCGGGCCACCCCTTTGGCACGATGGGCGCGGCCATCATCCAGCGCGGCCCGATGCGAAATCGCAAGGCAGTCTTCGATATTGGCGTCGCCGGGCCCATCGGCGGGCTCATCATCGCTATCCCGTTGCTGATCTACGGACTGTCGCTGTCCAGCGTCAGTCCGACGCCAGCAGGTGTCGCATACACGCAGGAAGGCAACTCGCTGCTCTACCTGGCGCTGAAGTTCCTTGTGTTCCGCCGGATATTGCCCAGCAACGGGCTGGATGTGTGGCTACACCCGGTCGCCTTCGCCGCGTGGGCGGGGCTCTTCGTGACGATGATCAACCTGCTACCCGTGGGTCAGCTCGACGGCGGGCACGTCGCCTATGCCCTCCTTGGCAGGCGTTCGCGCGTCGTGGGCGCGGTCGCCATCGTGACTATGTTCCTTCTGGCCGGGTGGCTCTTCCTGCAGGGGAACTCGGAAGGCGCCGGGCTCTGGATGCTGTGGGGTCTGCTGAATCTGATCCTGAACCGACGCCATGTGCCGGCTCTCGACGACGCGAGCGGCGTGGACTGGAAGCGTGTGGCCCTTGGGCTGGCCGTGGCGCTGATGTTCGTGCTGCTTTTTATGCCTTCGCCTTTGCGACAGGTTATTCCACCCGGCGCGGTGACGCTCTAGGCAAAGTGGGTCCGGGCAGCGCGCGTACACGCAGTCGCCGCAGCAGTGGAGCTGCGGCGACTTGGGTTGGTATTCGTGCAGCACCGGCGCCGCGCAGGCGCAACTCGGCGCACGATATTACTGTTCGCCGTCCACCTTCAGCGGGGCTTCGATTGGCTGCGCGGCGCGTTCGCCCAACCGGCGCGACTTCTGATACGCAGCCCACACGGCCTTCGAGAGCACGGTCCGCATGCCGCCCTTCTCCATCTGGTAGATATCCTCGGCGCTTGTCCCCCCGGGGGACGTGACCATATTGCGCAGCTCAGCCAGGTGACGGTCCGACTGCTCGGCAAACTTGGCCGACCCAATAACCGTTTGCAGCACAATCTTCCTGGCCTCGGTGCGAGAGAATCCCAAGTGTACCGCCGCGTCCACCAGCGCCTCCATTAGCAGGAAGACGTAGGTGGGACCCGTTCCGCTCACCGCGGTTGCCATGTCGAGCGCGTCCTCGTGCTTGACATACATCTCGACGCCCATCGCCCGCAGGATTGCGCCTGCGTGGGCGCGTTGGGCCTCGGTGACTGCCGGGGCGGCCGTCCACACCGACATTCCCTCGCCGATCTGGGCCGGTGTGTTGGGCATCACGCGCACGACTGCACCATGGTCCAGGCCAGACTGGATCGTCCCGACGGGCATGCCGGCCACGATCGAGAGCACCAGCGCGCGATGCCGAATGTGCCCGCGCAGTTCTGGCAGCACCGCGGGAAGGACCTGCGGCTTCACAGAAAGAACGACGATGTCAGCCCCACTTGCTGCTGAGACGTTGTCGCTTGTTGCCTGCACACCGTAGTTCGCCTGCAGGTACTCCCTCCGCCCCGCCAGCGGATCGGCCGCGATGACCTGATCGGGGCCAACCCTACCAGTCGTCAGCAGCGCGTGCATCATCGCGCCCGCCATTGCTCCGCTACCGATGAACGCGATCGTCACGCCCTCGAACTCACCCGCCGACATAGTCTCCTCCTTGTGGTCAGATGCACAGTGCGCCCAAGCCGCCCACGTCCTCCGCGAATCAGGCGGACACACCGTCGCGCCGCGCATCATATCATAGATCCACCAAGTATGCACAGGGCGGGGACCCGGTGAAGAGCGAGGCGGGCCGCCGTCAGAAGTTCGCTGGCGTGGGGAACTAGTTAAGGCCGGTCCGGGACGCTGGCGCACCGGCCGCCCACGAAGCCCTACACGACCACCACACGCGTCCCCTCGCCCCGCCCGGAACGCACCTGGTGTTCCCCATAGGGCACGACGGGGTCGGACCACCGGAAAATCCAATGGGCAGCGTCGTTCGTCACATTGACGCAACCGTGGCTGTGCCGGCGCCCGAAATCGTTGTGCCAGTATGTGCCGTGGGTGGCCACACCGGAGTACGTGAAGTAAACAGGGTAGGCAACACCGGGCAGATCGTAGTGATCGTCAGGCCCGCCGCCGACCATCCGGCTGGTGTGTCGCTTCAGCCAGACCCGGAACTCCCCCTTCGGCGTCGCGGTGCCAGGCAAGCCCGACCCAACGCGGGTCGTGAACACTGCCGTGCGCCCTTCGAAGCACCTGAGGATCTGCTTCGCGATGTCAATCTCGATCCACTTGTCGCGACGGCCTCGAGAGATCGGCGACATCTCGGCGGGCGGCACCCGCCGCAATGACCACGACTCGACAAAGGGGCCGGGAGAGTAAGCAAAGCCCTCCTGAAGCTGATACCACCAATCACCATCCGAATCCTGGACGCTGTCAACAACGCGGTAGACCGTCCCGTAGTATAGCTTCCGTGAGACGCGCTGGCTGTTAGGTCCGTAGAGCGCACCGGCAATCGGGACGCACACCTGAGACCAGAACCCCGGTGCCATCACGCGCTCGACGACCTCCCTGTTCGGACGGTTCTCGACAGGTTGTACGTAGCCGCTATGTATCCAACCCCCTGCCGTCTTGTACCAGACAGGGTTGCTCGGCCAGGGCGCTTCTCCTGCGGTCGAGCCCAGCAGAGGGATGATATCGTCGTGGTGTTTCCACATCACCACGTCTGCCGAGGTCGACGGCTCCAAGCGGACGGCCTGCCGTCGCCACGTGGCGATGCGGCCAATAGGGGTCGGCGGACCATCGTGACTTGTCGTCTCCACGGGCGGCAAAGGAATTCTTGGTGGCAGTGCCACGCCAGCAAGGGTTACGCCAAACCCGGCGAGAAATTCACGGCGACTTACTCTACGCATACACCAACCACTCCCAAACGACTACATCTGCGCGTTCTGCACACACCCTTATACTAGATGGTGGTCGATTCTACAACACTCGATAGCGCCGTTGGTTCCGGAAACTCGTCGGCATCGGGGCGGCGTCTTCCTGACCTCAGGTGCGACTGGTCGCTGTTCGGCAGCGTGGCAAGCAGGCTGGGGCGTCACAGAATCGTTGGATGTGAGGCGGATCGGTGACTCTGCGGTTCCCGGGAGAGGGAGACGCCTCCTTCCAAGCCGAGATCTTCTTGCATCCGCGGTCGCGCGCCGTTGGCACGTCCCCCGCCCAGGTTGCGCCCGACCAGACAGCATATCGGAGTCTCTAGCGCACGAATTCGCAACAGGTGGGTTACTCACTCAAGCGGTTGCTTGCCGGTCAGGATGATGCACGCGGGGTCGCCCGCGGCGACGCACGACACCTCCTCAACATAGAACGTGCGCCCGCCGCTGACCCAGTAGAGGCCTTCCTCAAGAATGCCGACAGATAGATGACAGCAGGGCATTTCAGAGCGACGGCCCCAGCACATGCCGCAGTGGTCCACAATCCACCGGAAATGCAGATCATCTTCCTCGACGCGAACCGCGTGATCGGTGAACTTGTTGAATGTCTCAGCGAGCACCTCGAGACCAACTCGCACACGCATGCCCATCGGCAGGACTCGGAAAGCCATATCTGCCAGCCCCAGCACCGGCCCGAAGTCCCTGACCCCCAGCCGGAACGAGGCACGCCCCGCCTTGCGAGCCAACCCGCGGCCGCTGCGCACACCGTACATCTGTTCAAGTGCCTGGAGCAGCCGGCCCAGCTCGTCGAACGAGAACCGGTCCTCGAAGTTGTTCGGCGGAAAGTTCCCAACGTACTCCTGAAGTCGGGCCATAGACAAGACCGTGTTCAGAGCCTTCTCGCCCATTACGTCGCTGAGCGACAGGAGCGCGATCCGCCCCATCTTGCTCGGGAAGGACCCGCCCTCTGGCTGAGGAGCATCTTGCCTCGGCGCGACTGCCCCTTGTCCAGGACCCGGCTTACTCACGAATCCCCGTCCATTGACTCAAGAATGGTATAGAGTAGCTGCAGAAGTACCTCCTTGACGCTCTCTCTGTCCGTCGCCACGCAAGGCAACACCTTGATTGCACGGGGGATGCGCAACGCTACGCGAAGATCCTCCGGTGACCAGGCGTCAGGTAGGTCCTGCTTGTTGGCGACAACAACATACGGCACGTCGGCATACGTCTGGAATGTGTTCAGTATCTCGCGCGCCTCCCGGAATGTATCCGGACGGACACTATCGAGCAGCACGACCAGGCCCAGCGTTCCTTGGGAGAGAATGCGCCACATGAAGTCGAAGCGGCGTTGGCCTGGCGTGCCGAATATGTAGAGGATGAGATCGTCGTCGATGGTCAGACGGCCGAAGTCCATGGCGACGGTCGTCTGGCTTTTGTCGGGATCCGCGGGATGGGAGAGCCTCCGCTCCGTCGAAACTACATCTATTTCACTGATGGTATGTATGAACTGGGTCTTCCCGGCCGAGAATGGGCCGGTGACTACCATCTTGACATTCTGCATGACTACAGTTGTCGGATGCGATCGATCAGCCGCGTGATGACATTGCGGCTGGGTCTTTGACCGCGCACGCGTGCGCCTTCCTTGCGGCGTCTGTCGGACGACGTTGCTTCGGGAACCTCTTCAGGCAGGGCCACGTGCAGAAGATCCGCCTGCATCAGCCCGTAGACGATCCTGCGGACCTGATCCTCGCTCAGATCAGCCTGGTTCGAAATCTCGCGCACTGTGTTGCGTGGTCCCGCAAGCGACACAACCCGCCACTCATCAAGACCCATTCGCATCTTGCGCAGGCGCGAGCCAGCCCCCCGCGTGAACCTCAGATGCACGTCCAGGTTTGGGAGCTCCTCGCGAAAGCTGTCCGCCTCTCGGAGACGACGACTGCCCGCGACAATAACGGTCGCCAAGTCGACTGGTACCGTGATACGGTCCCCGAACGAGAGCCGGTTGGGCTCGAACACGAACGTGCCCGCCGACCACTCGAAGACACGGAAGACGTTTCGCAGGATGTGAGCGCGAACCCCCCTGATGATGTCGGACCGGCTCGCGTATCCAGCCCGGAGTAATAGCCACGCCAGCTCACGATCACCGCTTGACGAAGCTTGAGCCTCGATGGCACGAGACTGCGCCTCGGTCAGCTTGCCTGCACGCTGAAGAACTTCGGTAAGCCGGTAGTCCTGGCCGCCGACGGCTGCGTACAGCAGCTTGCCCTGGTTGAAAAGCAAGCGCGCTTGCGTATCGACACCCTCGATGTCCAGCGTGCCCGACTTTCGCGCAACGCTGATGAGGTTGAGCATCTGTGTCGCACTGAAGTCCCGGAGGTTCCCTCTTAGCGCCACTGGACCCCCACCACTCCCGCTGCTGTGAAACGGATCCTTACCACTCAGCCAAGGGTTGTGCCGCGATTATAGCGCCGGTGACGGCCACGTCAACCGCGCCTCCGGGCGAGGCGTCGAGCGATCGTGATCGCTCGCACACGGCTAGGCCAAGAACCACCGGGGGCTCTGCGCGCTTCCTTGACGGACACGCGACATGTTGGCGCGCGCCACGGTCTGTCATCATTCCACCACCCGGTGCTTCCGCAGCCAGGCCCGGCGACACACGACGGCAGGTGTCGGCGCAATCGATAGCCTCGCGCGGTCCGGTGCGCGCCGAGAGAGAGACGGCCCTGAAGTCGAGCAGTAACGAGGATACGGGCGCTCGACCGGCAACTGCCTGCGAATGCGTCCGGGGGCCAGGCGAAGCTGGCGCCGCCCTGCGTGCTTCGGACGTCGGGCTAGGTAACCTGGACGACGGACCCTTCGGGGGTCTTCGCGACCTCAATGCGAACGGGGAAGGCGTCCATTAGCTCGTCAATGTGGGTGATGACGAGAATTAGCGCGAAGTCGTCTTTCACGACGTTGATCGCCTCAACTAGCTTCTGCCGGCCCTCTGCGTCTTGGGTCCCGAATCCTTCGTCGATCACCAGCGTTTGCAGCCGGGCCCCAGCCCGGCGCGCGAGGAGCTTCGAGAGTGCGATGCGGATAGCAAAGTCGACGCGGAATCGCTCACCGCCTGAGTAGTTCTCGTATGGCCGCGTCCCCAATTCGTCGGATATCTTGATCTCGAGGGTCTCGCGAACGTCCCCCGTCACCGTCTCGCGCTGCGTATCGAAGCGCAGGTGCATACGTCCGCTGGTCATACGAGCCAGGAGCTGGTTCGCCTCGGCTTCGATCTCGGGCACCGCCGCCTCGATAATCATCGCCGGTACGCCCCTGACCCCAAAGGCCGTGCGGAGCTCCACATGGATAGACTGTTCCGCAGCCAGTGCATCGCGTCGCGCCATCCTATCCCCACGTTGACGCTCTAGCGCCTTGCACGCCTCCAACCGCTGCTTGCTGGCCCCCACGCGCTGCCGGGCCGATGCCTCCTCGCGTCGCACGCGGTCTAGTTCCGCCTCGACGGCCGGGGCCTGCCCAAGGCGTTCCCTTAGGTGCGCGGCTTCCTGCTCTCGCTCCGCCCGGCTCGCAAGATCCGCATCCCGCTGCAGCCCCCAGCGTTGCTCGCTCTCGGCCACGCGTTCGAGCCCTGCCCCCTCCTCCTCTCGTCGCGCCCGTGCGGCCCCAAGCTGCATCCTCCGTTCAGCGTAGACCCGCCTCTCGGCCACCTCGCGACGAGCTTGTTCGTGAGATACAATGTCGTAACCCAACTCGGCAGCCTGCTCCAGCACCTGCGACAGATCGAGCCGCGGCTCGAGAGCATAGTCCTCGCTGGCCAAGCGCTCGAGGACAACGCCCAACTCCTCACGCACAGATGCGAGCGCTTCCTCGGCCTGACGCCCCCTCGCGACCCGCTCGGCGAGGGCCGCCTCTTGCCTCTGTAAGGACGCAAGGCTACCCACGGCCTGCGCGGTCTCGGCAATCTGCTCTTCCAGGGACCGGGCGTGTCCAGCCAGTGCTTCGGCCCTGGCCTGGTTGGCGCGGTAACGCTTGCCCTCCGCCTCACCATCGACTCGGAACTGCTCCAGGAGCGCCAGGCGGTGTTCCTCGGTCAGGTCCTGACCACACAGTGGACACTCCGCCTGAGCCCCCGCCAGTTGGTCAATCCTTTCCCTGAGCGCCTCCATGTCGAGCCTGAGCCCCTCATTCTGTGCCCTGAGCTCTGCCCGCTCCTCGGCGATGCCGGCCCGGTCCAACCGGGCCGCGCCGCGACCCCCACAACGACGCATTGCCCGACCACGCCCGCCCCGCACTCCCCCCCGCTCACCCACCAC
>JAUVSX010000055.1 GCA_030596915.1 Chloroflexota bacterium
CAAAGGCCAGCAGTTCCTCCTCGTGCGCAAACTGCCGTCCCAGCGTCTTGATGCGCAGGCGCTTCTCGCGCACGTACTGGGTGAAGCTCCCTCCGTACTCGTGCAGGTGGTAGTTCTCGATTTCGACGATCCGGTTGACGACGCTGTCGAGGAAGTGCCGATCGTGGGAGACGATGATTGCCGCCCCGCGTAGCTTCTGCAGCCATTCCTCAAGCCACGTCAGGCCTGAGATGTCCAGAAAGTTCGTTGGCTCATCCAGGAGGAGGACATCCGGCTGCTCCAGCAGAATCTTAGCAAGGGCAGCTCGGTTGCGCCATCCTCCCGATAGCTGGTCGATCGGTCTGTGGCGGTGGGTGTCATTGAAACCGAGCCTTGTCAGCACTGTATCGATACGGTTCTGGTAAGTCCACCCGTCCCGCCGCTCCATCTCGGAAAGCAGCCGCGCCTGGCGCTGCACCAAGCGGTCCAAGGTGGAAGCTTGCGGGCCATCCTCCAGCGCAATCTCGATTTCGAGCAGCTCCTCCTCGATAGCGTGCACATCGGTGAAGAGCGACTCAAGCTCCTCGGAGATCGTCATCCCGCCACTGAGTTCTGAGAACTGCGAGAAGTAGCCCATCCGGACGTCTGCGTCGACCTCGACCGTCCCGTCGGTAGGCGTCTCCTGGCCCAGGATCAGTTTGAGGATCGTCGTCTTGCCAGCGCCGTTCTTGCCGATCAGGCCCAGCCGGTCGCCTTCGCTCAATCGGAGGAAGATCTCACGGAGCACGATCCTGGACTCGTAGCTCTTGCTCACGTGGTGCAGCCGGACGACGCTCATCGCGACACTTGTCTCCCGAGGTACACGCTAACGCTCCTTGGCCTTGGCAGCCTGATACTCTCTGTAGCCTCCGAGATACCCTGTCAGCGCGCCATCCTCAAGCTCCACGATCCGGTCCACTACCCGATCCAGGAAATACCGGTCGTGAGATATCACCAGGGCCGTCCCAGCGAAGTCAGCCAGACTCTGCTCCAGTACCTCGGCGGATACTATGTCCAGGTTGTTGGTCGGCTCATCCAGGAGCAGGAAGTTGGCCCCCGACAACATCAGCAGCGCCATCTGCAGCCGGCTCCGCTCACCGCCAGATAGGGCGCCCACCGTTCCGCGAGCCTGCTCGTAAGTGAAGAGGAAGCGGCCCAGGAAACGGACCGCGGCCCCCTCCGACAGCGGAGCCGCGTGGCGGACGGTCTCGATCAGCGTGCGCTCGTAATCAAGGGTCTCGTGCTCTTGAGCGTAGTAGGCCACCCTGACGCTCGGGCCGATCTTGATCTCGCCGCTCGTGGGCGCCTCTTGGCCAAGAATGATCCGAAACAGGACCGACTTGCCGGCTGCGTTGGGCCCAACCATACCCACCCGCTCGCCCCGCCAGATGAGCAGCTCGAGCCCACTCAGCACTGACGCGTCGCCGCAGTCTCCCTCAGCCGGAAACGACTTGTGCAGATCGATGATCTCGAGCACCTTATTGCTGCCCCGCCAGCCCTCGAGTTCCAGACCCATACGCCGGCGTTCGAGCACTGGCCTCTCGATGCGATCCATGCGCTCCAGCATCTTGCGACGGCTGCGGGCCTGGCGTGCGTGGCGCTCGTTGACCACGCGGCTGGCCCACTCCTCGAAGCGCGCAATGGCCACCTCAATGCGGGCGATCTCCTTCTGCTGGGCCTCGTATCGCTGCTGCTGGCGGAGCAATCGTATCTGCTTCTCGACAGCATACTGAGAGTAGGTGCAGTGCGCGTAACGCTCGAGCTTACCATCCTCGAGCTCGACGATCTCGTCCGCTACCTCGTCGAGCAGGTAGCGGTCGTGAGAGACAATGATGACCGCGCCCCCGTAGCCGCGGATGAACTGCTCCAGGAAGGCCTTGCCACTTAGGTCCAGATGGTTGTCGGGCTCGTCCAGAAGCAGCAAGTCCGGTTGGGTTACTAGCAGCTTCGCCAGGCCAACCAGCTTCTTCTGGCCGCCGCTGAGCGCCTCGACCGCCAAGGCCCGGTCAGCCTCAGTGAAGCCCAGGCCGCTGAGCGTCGATCGCACGCGCCCCTCGTAGCTCGGGCCGCCGAGGCGGGCGTACTCGTCCAGGAGGCGTGTCTGCTGCTCCAACACCCGCGTCAGCGCACCCTCCGAGGCATAGACGGCCGGGTCGGCAAGCCTTGCCTCGATCTGCCCCAGCTCCGTCTCGACCCGCGCTAGCGATGTCGAAGCGCTTACGGCCTCCTGCCACACGGTGCGACCTGGCTCGAGCTGCGGCTCCTGGTGAAGGTAGCCGATTGTCAGGCCTTTCGCGCGGACGGTGAAGCCTGTCTCGCTCGCCAGCTCGCCGGCGATAAGCCGCAGCACCGTGCTCTTGCCGCAGCCGTTCGGCCCTACCCGCCCCCCGCAGCGCTTGTCGTGGATCTCCCACGACAGATTCTCGAAAACAGGCTCCGTGACGTATGTCACGCTCACTCGGTCCAGGTTGACGGCGATCATTTCCCCTCTGGCGTGCCCTATCTCACCGGGACCTTGCCCTCGGCGCGGCGCCGGTCGATGATATCGTCCGCCAGAGCTTCGGGCACGAAGTCATACTGGCGAAACTCAAGCGTGAACGCCCCCCTTCCCTGCGTGAGGCTGCGCAGGTCCGGCGCGTAGCCCCTGGCCTCCGCGAGCGGGACGCCGGCCCGCACGCCGCGCGCGCTCCCTCGTATCGTCAGCGAATGCACGTTCCCTCGCCGCCGGCCCAGGTCGGCCATGACCGCCCCAAGGCTCTCGCCAGGCACGTTGAGATCCGCTTCTACGATCGGTTCGAGCAGGGCCGGGCGCGCCCGGCGCACCGCCCGGCGCACTGCCATAGACCCCGCGATCCGGAAGTCCATCTTCGCAGAGTCGACTTCGTGGAACCTGCCGCCCAGCAGCGTCACGCGCACGTCAGTGACCGGGTAGCCGGCGATGATGCCCTTCCCGAGGGCCTCACGGGCTCCCAGCTCGGTTGAGCGGACGAACTGTCCGGGCAGCTCCGCGGATGACGCTTCGTCCACAAACACCACCCCCGCCCCGCGCTCTAGCGGCTCGACCCGCAATTCAACCCGGGCAAAGTGCCCGTGGCCGCCGCTTTGCTGCCTGTACGTGCCTGTCGCCTGGGCCACGCGCCGGATTGTTTCGCGATACGAGACCTTCGGCTCGCTCACTGCCGGCCTGACGCCAAACTCCCTCGCGAGCCGGTCCACGACAATCTCCAGGTGCAGTTCCCCCATTCCTGACAGGATATGTTCCCCCGTCTCCGCGTCGAACCGGCTGGACAGCGTGGGATCCTCCTCGCACAGTCGCTTCACGGCGGAGCGCATTCTGTCGCGCTCGTCCGCGGATGACGGCATCAGCGCAACGCCGATCACAGGATCAGGGAACCTGAAGCCTTCCAGCACGATCGGATGGTCTGGGTCGCACAGTGTGTCGCCGGTAACGGCCGATCCAACACCCACCAAAGCAACTACGTCGCTGACGGCCATATCACTGATCTGCTCGCGCCGATTGGCGTGGAGACGATAGATGCGACTGACCCGCTCGACGACGTCCGCGCGGGGGTTGTAGACACTCTCCCCAGTGTGGAGTCGTCCAGAGAACACGCGCACCCACGTGAGGTGACCCACATGCGGATCCGTGACGATCTTGAAAGCCGATGCGCAGACAGGTGCGCTGAGGTCGGCGGGCCGTTCGACCGCCTCCCGGCTCCCCGGGATGGTCCCGGACACCGGCGGGACATCCACCGGCGCGGGCAAGTAGTCGACGATCGCGTCAAGCAGCGGGCTCACCCCAATGCGCTGGCGCGAACTCCCACACAGGACTGGCACAAGCTCACCGGAGACCGTGGACTGCCGCAGGACTCGCTGGAGCGACGCCAGGCTCGGCTCATTCCCCGCCAGGCGCTGTTCAAGAAGCCCGTCGTCCAGCTCACAAACCGCGTCCAGCAGCAACGCCCGCGCAGCCGCGACCTGGGTCTGCATGTCAAAGGGTATGTCTTCCATCGCTGGGTGGTCGGCTCCATCGCGCCAGACAAGCGCTTGGCTTCGTAGGAGATCTGCGATCCCCACAAGCGCCCCATCGCGCACGATCGGAAGCTGTAGCACGACCGCGTCTGGCGCCAGCCGTTCGCGTACCGCCCTTATGACACCCTCGAAGTCCGCCTCTGGCCGGTCAAGCTTGTTGACGAAGATGATACGCGGCAACTGCTGGCGATCAGCATGCATCCAGACCGTCTCGGTCGGCGTCTCCACTCCCCGAACGCCGCACAGGACGATCACAGCGCCGTCGATGATGCGGATCGAACGCACGACCTCCGCGGTGAAATCAATGTGCCCGGGTGTATCGATCAGGTTGATGCGCCGGTCACGCCAGGTGCAAGTCGCCGCAGCCGCCGTGATCGTGATGCCGCGCTCCCTCTCCTGCGCCATCCAGTCTAGCTGTGTGTTCCCGTCGTCGACACTTCCCGCGCGGTGGATGCGGCCGGTGTAATACAGGATCGCTTCAGATGTGGTCGTCTTCCCGGCATCAATGTGCGCATAGACTCCAATGACACGCACATCCTTGATGGGCACATCGTGCCTGGCAGTCGCGCGCCTTCTGCTCACACTCGTGTCATCCTACGGCCAGTCCTGGTCTGCACGGCTGCGGCCTATCGCTTCCGCGCGATGAGCAGCTCACGATGCTCGTTCGTTTCTATTCCCTGCGGTGTACCGTGGTCCGCGATGATCTTTTCTATGAGCTGCCAGTGAACCTCAATGTCGAAATCCTCCGGCATCGGAATGGCCTTGTGCCAGAATACGAGGGACTCGACATCGCAGAACCAGTAGCGCACGTCGTAGTCAGCCAGGCACACGATCCGACACCCAGCCCGGATGAACGCATCGGCAAGCGCGGCTGCGCTTTCGACCTCTTGCCCATACTCGCCACCCACCCCACATCCGAAGAGAGCGCAGATATTTTGCGTGTTCCGCGCTCCGACCTGCTGCGTGATGAAGGTGCCTTCGTAGCGAAGGACCCGAACCGCCTCAGATACATCCACCACGGAATGGCGGTTGATCACGACGTCGAAGGAGACGTCGGCACACCGCAGTTCCTCGGCGCGCATCGCGTGGAAAGACACATTGGTGGCCTGCGACGCCGCGAGATTCCGCTGCGCGTCCTCGACCATTGCCACGCTTGCATCGATACCGATCGCGGTCGCGAAGTATGGCGTCAGTGAGAGAAGTTTCTCTCCCCCACCGGTGCCCACATCTAGCACGCGGTCGGTGGGCCGGAGATAGCGACGCACAACTTCCAGGTAATCCCAAGGCACCGGGTCGCGTGCGTCACGCATCCGCGAGAAGTCCCAGCCCCGGCGCTCGCCAACCGATTCAGCGATGCGACGCAGTTCTTCCAGCGTCATATGCCCGCTCCTCACGCCGCCGCAGGCACGGGCGAGCTGAATAGCTCAACCTCCTGCTCCAGTTCATGGCGGAACTGCTTGGTGTACAGGCGGTAGTAGCGCCCCCGGGCGCGCAGCAGCTCGGCGTGCGCGCCCGATTCGACGATGCGTCCCTCCTCGATCACCAGGATGCGGTCGGCCCGCTTGATCGTCGATAGGCGGTGAGCGATAATGAAGCTCGTGCGTTCAGCGGTCAGCGCCCGCATACCTTTTTGAATCAGCGCTTCGGTCAGCGTGTCGACCGAGCTCGTCGCCTCGTCCATAACCAGGATCTCTGGCTGGGCAAGAATCGCGCGAGCCAGGCTGACCAACTGCCTCTGCCCAACCGAGAGTAGGTTACCACCCTCACCCACATCCTGGTCGTAGCCCTTCTCCAGACCCCAGACGAACTCGTGAGCGCCCGCGAGCTTAGCCGCCTCCACGACCTCACCATCTGTTGCCTCGAGACGTCCGTACCGCATGTTGTCGCGGACGCTGCCCGCGAACAGATGCGGCGTCTGAAGCACGACGCCGATCTTCGACTGAATCGAGTGCAGCGACAGCTCGGTATAGTCACGCCCGCCGATTCGGATGACCCCCTGCGTCGGCTCGTAGAAGCGGCAGACCAGGTTGACAATCGTACTCTTGCCGCCTCCTGTGGGACCCACCAGCGCGATCGTCTCGCCCTGCGCCACCGTCAGCGTGAAATCGCTTAGCACTGGGTTGTCCTCTTCGTAGTAGAAGTCGACGTGATCGAATTCGATGTCGCCACTGATGGAATCAGCCTCGATCGCCTCCGGACGGTCGTGCACGTCGGGCACCGCGTCGATCAGTGAGAACACGCGCTCAGCCGATGCCAAGGTGTGCTGCATCTCGGCATACACATAGGCCAGCTCCTGGATCGGCCAGAGCATGAACGTGACGTACGAGATGAATGCCTGGATGCCCCCGACGGTGATCATGCCAAGCTGAACGTTGATCCCACTGTACCAGACGACGCCCGCCATCGCCAGCGCGCTGACCATCTGGATCGCCGGCAGGAACAGCGCGGAGAGCCAGGCAGCGCGGAACGACGCCGTGTACATTTCGCCCGTGAGTTGGCCGAACTCGCGCAGGTTCTTCTCCTCGCGGCCCAGAGCCTTGACCACGCGAACCCCGGTGTTGGTCTCGTTGTACGCTCCTGTGATCTTCGAGTTGACCCTGCGCACCTTTCGGTACTCGACGATGATCTTCTTCCTGAACTGTACGGCCACGACGACCAACACCGGGATAGCTGCGAGTACGATCAGTGCCATCTGCCAGTTGATGATCATCATGAAGTACACGCCCGTAACGATGCTCAAAGTGCCCCACAGCACATCCAGTATTCCCCAGGTGACGATCTCGGAGATCCGTTCGGAGTCGGATGTGACACGGGCTATGATCCATCCAACAGGCGTCTTGTCGAAGTAGGAAAACGAGAGATCTTGCAGGTGCCCAAACATCCTCTGCCGCAGGTCGAATTGAACTCTCTCGCCGAGCAACCCGGCGATGAAGATTGACCCGCCGACGCCCACAGCCTGTAGGAGGAACAGTATCACATAGATGCCTAGGAAACGGTACAGCGCCGCCCGGTCCTGCGCGACAATCGCCTCATCTACGAGCCGCTTGGTGAGATACGTGAAGTACGACTCCATCGTCGCGACCATCGCAATGCCCACAACCAGGGCGATCAGCCAAGGCCAGTACGGCTTGACCAACGAGGCGATGCGGCGCAGGACTTGCCCACTAAACTCTGTTGAGAACTCTTCCTCTTCGAACTGGATGTCAGGCACTGGTCATCTCCTCCTCCAGCTCGACCTCAAGGCGAGCCTGCAGGTCGTACACCTTGCGATAGATGCCGTCCCGTGCCATCAGCTCATCGTGCACGCCGTGGTCGACGATCCTTCCCTTGTCGAGCACGAGGATCTGGTCGGCGTCCATCACGCTCTGGATGCGGTGTGCGATGATGAATGTGGTGCGGCCACGCATAAGGAACCGCAGAGCTTGGCGGATCAGGCCCTCGGTCTCCGTGTCGACGGACGAGGTTGAATCGTCCAGTATCAGGATGCGGGGATCCTTCAGCAACGTACGGGCAATCGCCACGCGTTGCTTCTGCCCGCCTGACAGTGTCACGCCCTTCTCGCCGACGAGCGTATCGTACCCATCGGGGAAAGACACGATCGTCTCGTGGATCGCTGCGGCGCGCGCTGCCGTCTCAACCTCCTCGTCTGAGACATCCCGCCCAACACCGTACGAAATGTTCTCGCGCATAGACCGCGAGAAGAGGAACGGCTCCTGTTCCACGATACCGATCTGGCTGCGCAGAAAGCTTCGCGGGTACCTGTTGAGCGCCACGCCATCAAGCGTCAGACTCCCACCCGTATACTCGTAGAAGCGAGGAAGCAGGTTGACGAGCGATGTCTTGCCTGAGCCGGTCGAGCCGAGCAGGGCGACCGCCTGCCCAGCCTCGCAACGAAAGCTGATGTCCTCCAGCACGGAGGCTCCGTCATCGTATTCGAAGCCCACGCCCTCAAAGACAACCTCTCCTCGTAGGCTCCCGTCCGGAAGGTAGTCGCCCTCGTCCAGTGGCTCTTGATCCTCCGCCACGAGCTTTGCGATTCTGTCATACGAGATCAGACCGGTCGACGTGCGCACGATCATGCGTCCCAGGTTGCGGACCGGCCAGATGAGCCAGATGACCAATCCCACGTAGGTCAGGAAATTGCCGACTGTGATCGTCCCGTTGATCGTCATCAGCCCCGCCACGCCAAATCCCACCGCCATCTGCACCCCAGTCAGGATGTCTGACAGCGGCCAGTAGGTGGCGTGCATCCCCACGCGGCGCCGTCCGCGGCGGTACTTCTCCCCGCTTTCCCGTCTGCCCTTGTCCCTCTCGTGGTCCTGCCGAGCAAAGGCCTTGACCACCCTTACCCCGGTCAGGTTCTCCTGCAGCGTGGTCGATACAACGGCCTCCTGGTTCTGATAGGCCTCGTAGATCTGCGACATCTTCTTGAAGAACAGATAGGACATGATCACTACGAACGGCATAACCACGGTCGAGATCAGCGCCAACCGCAGGTTTAGGTTCGCCAGTGCCACGAAGTTGACGCTGAACAGCAGAGCGATCCTGCTCACACCGATCACTGGATCGGCAAAGAACCGCCGCACGGCATCCACATCAGAGGTGGCCCGCTGAATCAGCTCGCCCGTCTGGGATCGGTCGTGGAAGCTGAAGGGCAACCGCTGGATGTGGTCGAAGAGGTAGTTACGCAGACGCAGTGTGACGCCCTCTGCAGTCCGTGCCGCCAACCTGCCACCCATGTAGGTGAAAACCCCTTGGATCGCTGCCAATCCAATGAAGCCCAGTCCCACGAGGAACACACGTCTGTAGTCCTCTTGTCCCAGCACATCATCTACGAAGTACCCGAGCAGCAGGTAGGTGCCCGTCTTCGCGAGAGCGGCCAGTCCGACGCCAAGCGTCGCAGCCAGGTAGGTCAGCCGGTAGCCAGTCATCATGCGCCATAGGCCAGCCAGCCGTTTGTCCGTCGCTATGGGTTTGAGATCGATAGTCGAAACGGCGTCCATCATCGTGCTCCTCTGTAAGACCACCCTCGGAACCGGCGTGCCCTCCGCCTCCACGTCCGCAGGTTCCCGCGCCCCTGGTGGCATGGGCAGTCCCGCAGACTCTCACCTCTCCGCAGGCTGAGTCCTGTCCCGCTCACCACGAGCGCCCCAGCAGCGCCTCCAACTCGGGGAGCGACGTCGCCGGATCCACGAACTGGACGGTGTTGATGCCAACCTCGCGAGCAGCGTCAACGTTCCGTATCCCGTCATCCAGGAAGATGGCCTGGCCCGGTTCGACGCCGAGGCGCGAAAGCGCCAGCTCGAAGATTGCGGGGTCCGGCTTGCGCATCCCGACGCAGGCCGAGTTGATGTACACATCGAACTCCGCATCAAGGTCGATCCCATACAACTCACGGATCCAACCATCCTGCCCCGGGAACGCATTCGACAGCAGGCCGACTCGGTACCTCTCGCGCAGGCCGCGCACCGCGGTGAGCGTCGCCTCGTTCAACCAATCGTTGGTGTAGAACTCCTTGATGAAGCTGTCCGCCGCCGCCGCGCTCGGGAGGCCCAGGTGATCCGCCACGCTCCGTGCGAACTCCTGCGCGGTGATCTGGCCCACCTCCAGCAGACGGTACTCATGCCCCCACAGTACGCTCCGAAGAGTGTGAGGCTCCAGGCCCAGTCTCTGCTCCCAGCGCGCGAAGTGCGCCTCGTCGGGCAGCCGCTCCACCACGCCACCCCAGTCGAAGATGACGGCGCGCACATCTGTCAGCGGCTCGAGCGCCGGTTCGGGAACCGGCAGCCCGAGCTCTCGCAGCTCCTTCCTGAGCGGCGCGAGGCCGCGGAAGTGCACCGCAGCCAACCCCGATTGGCGCGCTGCCACCACGTTGCGCGGGTAGTCATCCACGAACACCACTTCACTCGCTTGCAGGTCAAGCCGGCCAAGAGCTAGCTCGAAGATACGTGGATCGGGTTTCATCACCCCTTCGCAGCCAGAGACGACGATGGCATCAAAGACGCCCGGGAAGAGCTGATCGACGCGCTGTCGCAGGCTCACCGGGTTGTTGCTGAGCAGGCCGATCCGGTAGCCCGCCTTCTTCAAATCCCCCATCAGGGCGACTAGCTCCGTATCCAGCCGGTCGCCCGCCCAGAAGAGCTCGCGGAACGCTCTCAAGCCGTCTGGATCGAGGCCGAGCTGTCGCCCGATGTCTGCCCATATCGCGTCGCTGTTGATGATACCCAACTGGGCCTGGTCCCAGAGCGAATGCCCAAACACCAATCGGTCCACGCCATAGGGCTCCAGGCCGAACCTGCGATCCAACTCGCGGCGTGGCCGTGGATCGACTGTGCGCATCAGCACGCCACCGTAGTCGAACAGAACTGCGTTGATCCCAACTCGATTAGTCGTCATCTTACCTCGTCCTCGTCGTCGCGAAACAAGTCCATGAGGCCCCGGAAACTGGCCAATTCAATCACACGGTCCGATCGCGTGATCGCCTGCTCCAGATCCCACGTGTTGGTGTGAGGGATAAAAACGGCGCGAATCTCCGCCTCTACCGCCGGATTCACGTCTGAGCGAGGACTGTTGCCCACCGCCCAGATCCGCTCTGAATCCAAGCCGTATTGCGCCACCAGATCGATCAACACCTGCGAGTCCTTCTCTCGCACGACGTGAACGGCCTCGAACAGAGAGCTCAATCCCGAGCGCACGAGCTTGCTCTCCTGGACCTCCTGGTCACCCTTCGTCAGCACGAGAAGCCGGAAGCGAGGTTTCAGCCAC
>JAUVSX010000386.1 GCA_030596915.1 Chloroflexota bacterium
AGACGTGATGACCATGTCGTCAACCTGGCTCGGTGGTCGCGTGCCTGTTCCCGTCCCCCCTTTTCCGGCACGGATCTATCCGACGGCGCTCCTCTTTCTTGGCCTGACCAGCGTCGCAGATATTGCCCGAGTGCACGTGGCGCTTAGACATCCCGGGGATAGAGACACGTGAAGACGATTCGGGAACCGGCGCGCGCCATACCTGTCGTAGAACACGCTGATGTCCTTGTCGTTGGCGGAGGCCCTGCTGGCATGATGGCGGCCCTTGCCGCGGCACGCAATGGGGCCACAACAATTCTCGTCGAGCGATATGGCTTCCTGGGAGGCATGGCAACGAGTGCGCTTGTGGGGCCACTGGCGAGCGTGCGACATCGATATGGCGGCGGGCGCCTCGTGGGCGGTATACCGTGGGAAATGATCCAACGAATGGAGCGGAACGGGGGGGCACTCCTACATCCTATCGACTACCACAAGGCTAGACTCGAGCTTCACACGCCTGCGACCGATAGCGACCTGCCGGTGGGCAAGGGCGACGTGCCCTTCGACCCCGAGGTGCTGAAGTGGATAGCTGACCAAATGATGGTCGAGGCCGGCGTCCACCTTCGCTACCATTCGTTCGCCGCCGACATCGCCAAGGACGGCGACCGCATTGCGGCCATCATAGTCGAGAGCAAGTCGGGACGACAGGCGCTGACCGGCGCAGTCATAGTGGATGCCACAGGAGATGCCGACATCGCGGCGCATGCGGGCGTTCCTTACGAGGTCGGTAGGCGCGGGGATGGCGCGCTCCAGCCAATGAGCCTTATCTTCCGATTGGGCGGGGTCGACACCGACGCCTTGGGTGATATTGCACGCCCCTACATCCATCCGCCCGCCCGCAAGCTGGCCAGGGAGTTCGTGGCGAGTGGCAGACTTCCCGTGTTTGGCGGACCTTGGACCTGCTGGGGTAGCACATTTCGACGGGGAGAGGTCTTCGTGAACATGGTTCGCCTGTGGGGCGATGGCACTGATGTTGAGACTCTGACTGGGAATGAGGTTACCGGGCGTCAGCACGTGCAACAGTTCGTGAGCTTCCTTCGGGAGAACCTTCCGGAGTTCGCGGAATGCTATCTGCTCGACAGCGGTCCCCAGATAGGCGTTCGCGAGACACGCCGAATCGATGGCGAGTATCGGTTGACGGCAGAGGACATCCGCGCAAGCCTCCGCTTTGATGACGGCGTCGCCCTGGGTGGCCACATCATCGATATTCACTCACCAGTGGGGATGTTTTCCCAGGTACGGGAGAAAGTCGCGCCATACCAGATTCCCTATCGGTGCTTGCTACCCAGGGGGGTGGCTAACCTCCTCGTCGCGGGTCGCGCGATCTCCGCCACGCATGAAGCGCACGCTTCGTTGCGCGTAATGGGCACGGGGATGGTAATTGGGCAGGCGGCAGGAACTGCGGCCGCATTAGCTGCCCAGCGGGACGGCAACCCGCGCGGCGTGGACATCGGTGCGCTACGCAGCACACTGATTGAGCAGGGAGCTATCATCGACCAAGGCATCGTGGAATAGTGGGATCGAGGAAGGCCAAACCGTGAAGACAATCCAGGAGCCAGCCCGCGACATACCCATCGTCGACGACGTGGACGTCCTCGTCTTGGGCGGCGGCCCGGCAGGGATGCACGCGGCGATCGCCGCGGCTCGCCGGGGCGCGACGACCTGCCTGGTGGAGCGATACGGCTTCATGGGAGGAATGGCGACCGCTGCCTTTGTCGGGCCGATTCTGGGCCTGCATCACCACTTCTCTGGCAAGCGCATCCTCGGAGGAACGCCGTATGAAATGCTCCGGCAAATGGCCGGACTAGGCGGCGCAATCCTCGATCATCCCGAGCGATATGTGCCCTTCGACCCCGAGGTACTCAAGGTGGTCGCCGATCAGATGATCGTCGAAGCGGGCGTCCGGCTGCGCCTGCATTGCTTCGCCGCGAACGCGGTGACCAGCCAGAAGCGGATCGATGCAGTTATCGTCGAGAGTAAATCGGGCCGCCAGGCGATCAAGGCAAAGGTCTATGTGGATGCGACCGGCGATGGCGACATCGCCGCCGCAGCAGGAGCGACGCACGAGGTGGGACGCAAGCAGGATGGCGCTCTCCAGCCCTTCACTTTGTGCTTCCGCCTGGGTGGTGTGGATTTCTCCAAGGTCCGCGAGCGGCGTGGTCTGCGGGATGGCTGGGTCGCTCCAGGCATTCGACCGCTCCTGCAAGAGGCGGTTGATGCAGGCCTCTTGCCCAGGTTCGGTGGACCGTGGATCATGCATGGAAGCACCGTCCGCGAGACCGAGGCGTTCGTCAACATGGTGAGACTATGGGGAGACGCAACTGACGTCGAGACGCTGACGCGCAACGAGGTTACCGGACGCGATCATATGATGCAGTTCGTGCGCTTTCTCAGGGAGAACGTGGGTTGGTTGCGCGATGCGTACGTCATCGACAGCGGTACGCAGATCGGCGTGCGCGAGACTCGGCGCTTTGTCGGCGAGTATGTGCTGACTGAGGAGGACATTGTGAGCGGCCACCCCTTCGCCGATTCAGTGGCGATGGGAGGCCACATTATCGACATTCACTCGCCAGATGGAACGACTGGGCAGCGCCGCGATATGATCGGCGCGTATCAGATTCCGTACCGCTGTCTGTTACCCCAGGGAGTGGACAACCTGCTCATCGCAGGGCGGCCCATCTCTGCGACGCACGAGGCCCACTCGTCGCTGCGTGTGATGGGCACCCGTATGGCCATTGGACAGGCGGCCGGCGTGGGAGCCGCGTTGGCCGGCGCCGGCGACGGCGTGCCCCGGCACGTCAACGGTGAGAAGGTGCGTGCGGTGCTGGAAGAAATGGGGGCGGTGACGGCATAGCGCGTGCAGGGGCACGGCGACACCTTGCACGGGTGGCACTCTGATCGTGATGACAAACGTGGGATCCGGAGAAGAAGCGACCGATGTAATGGTCATCGGCGGCGGTGTGGCCGGGGTAGTGGCGGCCATCGCTGCCGCACGCCTGGGCTGCACCGTCGCACTGGTGCAAGATCGGCCCGTGCTGGGCGGAAACTCGAGCAATGAGGTGCGGGTGACCGTCTCCGGGGCAGAAAGCTTCGGCAACAATCGCAACGCTCGCGAGACCGGCATCCTCGAGGAACTGCGCTTGGAATATGCCCAAAGGACGCATTGGCCGAGAGCCAATGGCGAACCCCGGCCCCTGTGGGACTGGTTGCTGTGGGAATGGGTCGCCCGCGAGCCGAGTATCTCACTCTACCTGAATTGCCGCGCGCGGCGAGCCGTCATGCGCTCGCCAGGGGAGATCGACGCTGTGATGGTCTCCCAGGCGACGACAGAACAGGATCGGACGCTGCGGGCTCGACTGTTCATCGATTGCAGCGGAGACGGCGCAGTGGCCGCAAGCGCGGGTGCCGAGTTCCGTCAAGGACGCGAGGCCCGGGACGAGTTCGGCGAGAGCCGGGCAGGAGACCAGGCGGACAATCACGTGCTGTGCCCCTCCCTGATGTTCAGCGCCCGGGATGTAGGGTACCCGGTCCGCTTCAGCCTGCCCCCCTGGGCACGCCGCTTCCCCTCAGATGATGATCTGCCACTGAGGCCCCATCCGACGGTGGCGAGCGGCTACTGGTGGATCGAGTATGGCGGCACCCTCGACCCGATCCAAGACGCGGAGCGGATCCGCGACGAGCTGGTGGCAGTCGTACTGGGCGTATGGGACCACCTGAAGAACCACGGTGACCACGCGGCAGAGACCTACGAGCTGGACTGGATCGGGTCGGTATTGGGCAAGCGGGAGTCCCGTCGCTTCCTCGGTGATTTGATCTTGACTCAGGCCGATGTGGAAGAGCAACGCCTCTTCCCCGATCGCGTGGCCTACGGTGGTTGGGCGCTGGATCACCTTCATCCGCCCGAGGGCGTCTACTCGCGCGATCCACCGGGGAACCTTCCTCAGCGTCTGTACCTGACGGC
>JAUVSX010000401.1 GCA_030596915.1 Chloroflexota bacterium
ACGGGCGAGAACGACGGGTGGAAATCCCTTCGCTGCGTCCAGCACACCCACCAGGGCTCCCCACCCTGGCCCCGGCAAAGTGCCAGCCGTTGCGCGCCCCTGGGTTGCCGGTGATCCGCTCGATCTTTACCGGCGTGGCGACGTCGATGACCTCCCTATCCTGAGGGGTATTGACCTGTCAGCCACTGGATACGCTCCCCTCTCGCTCCCGAGGCGATGTGTGCCGGTGGCCAACGCCCGTGCCCGAACCAGGAGTCCTCAGCGGTCGGTCCGTTCGCGGCGCGGGGGGGGGGCGCGCCGGTGCGGTCAGCCCGCCACCCAGGTCCGGCGAGCTGTCCAGCTCCCCACCTTGCTGAGCAGGCGCCGCGCCTCCTCCTCGGTCGCACATCGGGTCTTCAGGAGGAGTCCCTCGGGCTCCAGATCAGCCAACAGCAATTCGACCTCCCACGGCTCGCAATCGAGGACGAGCAGTTTTCCGTGAGCCTGGATGCGCCGCAGCAGCCGGATCCAGCGACTCATCGGCGGCTTACCGGCCCCCGGCACCCACTGGATGGCGTCCATCTCTGGAAGGGCCAGCAGCGCGTCCAGGTGACGGACCGCGCCCGGCCCGTCCAGGTGATAGACAGTGCGCGCCACCCAGCGGGTCTGTCGCTCCAGCCCGGGGATGAAGAACTCCTCGAACATCTGAGGCGAGGTCATACACGAGAGGTCGTTTTGAAGGTCGCTGGACGGGAGGTCGGACCACAGCCCCATCCAGTGTAGGTAGCCGCCTATGTACTGGTGGATGGTCCCGATCGCAGCCTCCCAGTACCGGAGCCAGGCAGCCTCGACCTCCTTCAGCGCCACCTTGACCGCGTCCGGGTGCTCGATCAGGTCGACGGCCAGCCGTTCGGTGCCCCGGAGCAGCGCGAGGATTTCGCCAGGGCCGTTGAGGTCGGGAACACCCACGTAGTAGCGGCCGGGCGCCCGCTGAGCCGCCGCGTCTAGCAGCCGCCTCGTGCGCAGCCACCACTCGTTCGCCGGATCGAAGACCAGCCCCGGACGGGTAGCCCAGTCGTCGATGACGGGCTCGGCCCAGCCGGTGTTTGACCCGACGATGGGCCCATAGGGGCAGCCCAGGTAGGCCGCGACGATAGCGACCAGGCTGATAGAGAAGGGAAACATGACCGGCACTGCCTCGCCGCCCCAGAACGTGCCCGCCACCAGCCTCTCGTGCCGAGGGATGACGAGCTCGGGATCTGTATACCAGGCCAGGAGACGATCCCGGGACAACCCATCTGTGCTGCGCAAGCTGTCGAGGTGGTCCGCGGCGACGCCTGATCGTGGTGCGGTGACCTGCACCACGGCACGATCGATAATGGCTCCTTCCCACCAGGCCGCCATCCGGCGCTGCGCGACCTCCAAATCATCCTTGTACTCCATCTGCATCGAGGTTCCTTTCATCCCCACTGCCGTGAATCTAGTCAGTCCCAACGAGCTGGAAAGGGCAGCTTTGCCGAAGATGCTCGGCGCTGAGGCCCTCGATGTGCTGATCGACATATCGCGCCAGCGTCGCCATGCCGGGCTCTTCGGAGGTGCCGTGGTTCACGCAGATGACCGGCACTCCCTGATCCGCGGCATACTGAACATGCTGCCAGTACGAGGCGCCGTCGTCGCAGATGATGCAGCAATCGCAGCCCATCTCCAGGTACTCGAAGACGCTGCAACCACAGCCGGTGCCGACACCAATCCTCGACACCGGCTGTGCCATATCACCCGATACCTCTATGAGGGGGGCGCCGATGGACGCGGTTCTCGCCGCCACGCCGCGCGCAAACTCCCCGAACGGGACGGGCGCTGTGTCGTACCGGTGCTG
The DNA here is from genome assembly GCA_030596915.1 of Chloroflexota bacterium. GTDB lineage: Bacteria > Chloroflexota > Anaerolineae > B4-G1 > B4-G1 > JAUVSX01. The sequence goes on from JAUVSX010000401.1 coordinate 1,856, forward strand.
ATAGCCCTCGGCGCCGATGACTGCCGGCCGACCCTGGAGCCCCAGGAATCGCGCCCAGGCCCACGGGATGCCGACCTCCGGCCAGCGATCCCAGCAATCGTGGTTGCGTATCACCACGAGTCCGTGTTCCTCAATGTACCGCAGTTTGGCCAGACCGGGGCCGGTGTCCCGCAGCCGATCGTCGTGGTGGTTCCAGAAGGTCGGCTCGTGGCACATCAGGAGGTCTACGCGCTGCTCCACAGCTTGCCGCACAGCGTCGAAGCTGGGCATCCACGTCACGAGGCAGCGCTCGACGTCTTGATCTGGGATACCCACAATGATGCGGTCAACCGTTCGGCTGCGGTCCACCCAGTCGGAGCGGGACAGGAAATGCTCAAGCACGTCGGCAGCTATCATATGGCACACCTCCTGCAGCGTGCGTGGAACCGGTCGCCTTACGACCGTCGAGTCCCTTCGGCAGCCGGGAGTGGCCGGCCGATACAACAGTGAGACCCGTTGCTGCTTGGGTACAAAGGCGAACGGCTCGCTCAGGCAGCACCTACCCAAGCTGCGACGTGCAGTTGGGGCAGCGCGTCGCCTTGATCGATATGGAAGTGATGCAGTAGGGACACTCCTTGGTCGTTGGCCCAGCAGGTGGTTCTTTGTCTAGGCTCTCGATAGCCCGCATCGCGCGTAGGAGCAAGAACACGGCTGTGGCACTGATCAGGAAGGTGATGACGGTGCTGATGAACAGTCCGTAGTTGATCGTGGCGGCGCCGGCCACCTGTGCTTCGACCAGCGACGTATACCCCTCCCCGCTGAGGTCAATGAACAGGTTCGAGAAGTCCACCTCGGCCAGAAACAGCCCGATGGGAGGCATCAGGATGTCATTGACCAACGAGGTCACGATCGCGCTGAATGCCCCACCAACAACGACGGCCACAGCCAGGTCGACGATGTTCCCGCGAACCAGAAACGCCTTGTATTCCTTCCACATGCCTTGTCCCCTCCTTCCACACGGATTGGGACCCCTCGTTGAGACGGTTCGAGGGATCGCATTCGGTGCAGCAGGGTAGCACGAGGGTGGGGATCAGGCAAGCCGATCGCGCCAGCTGAGCGCACGATCCAAGCCACCGGCTCCAGGAGTATCCGGCCTGGAGCCAGGCAGGCCCAGCGGCGCCAGCGCGCGCCTTCTACTCACCCAACGCGCTCAGGAGTAGCCTGGGCTGAGGCGCGCTGTCTATAGCTGAGAGGTGCAGTTCGGGCAGCGCGTCGCCTTGATCGCGATGGTCGTGAAGCAGTACGGGCACTCCTTCGTCGTCGGTTCCGCGGGCGCATTCTCCTTCTTGGGCGTAGCAGCCGTGATCGCCTTGACGAGCAGGAACACGGCGAAGGCGACAATCACGAAGGTGATGATCGAGTTGAGGAAGAGACCGTAGTTGATCGTCGCCGCGCCCGCCGCCTGGGCATCAGAGAGCGACGCGTACCCCTGCCCACTAAGATCGATGAACAAGTTCGCGAAGTCGACGCCCCCGAGGGCCAGCCCAATGGGAGGCATGAGAATGTCATTGACGAATGAATTCACGATCGCGCCAAAGGCCGCGCCGACAACTACGGCGACGGCCAGGTCGATGACGTTGCCCCGCTGCAAGAACTCCTTGAACTCCTTCCACATTGTACACCTCCGTGGGTTGTTCTTTCCTGCGCATCTAGTGCGGTGGCGGAACTGGTGCTCGCATCCGTGCGTGAGCGCCAGATTAGCATGAGGCAGCGGGGAGTGCAAGCCGGCGGACCGATGGCGCCCGTTTGTGATTGGGTGTGCCGCATCTATAATGATGTCCGGTTCGTGGTCAGGGATGACGACGCTCGCTGCCCTGTGTGCGATGAGAACCACGGGGTTTGATTGGGGCAGACCGTGCGCGCCGGTGAAGCCATCTTCGGTGATGCGCTGCACGACACGCACCCGGTTCGTCGAGCTCTCGTACGCAGCGCGGGAAGGGCCGAAAACACGGGCCCAGGCGCCGGGCCGGGTGCAGGGTCACCCTGAAACGTCGAACAG